>JBHPHA010000063.1:0-2113 GCA_042569905.1 Patescibacteria group bacterium | reverse complement strand
CATCCCCCTATTAGTTTCATTGTTATCAATTCTCCTACTCAGGCTCAAAGTGGCTCAAGTTTATCAGTAGATGTTATTGATTCTAACGATGACCCAACTATTTTTGATGTGTCTTCTGGCGTCTTGAGGATAAAGGAAGGCTCATCTAATGTGGTTGATCTCACAAATTCTAGGGTAGTAGTTACAGATTTTTCAGTTAAGAATTTATCAGGAGATGATACTCCAGGTGTCGTTAAGGTTCGATTCACATTGAGCTATGATAATCCTGGTAGTAGCAATTATGAATATTCCAAGGACTTTTATATTTCAGCATCAATTCGATAATTATATGAAGAAATTTTTAAATAAAAAGGAAAAAGGTTTTAGTCTGATTGTCAGCGTTTCAATTGTGAGTATGATTGTTGTGGGGGTAGTTTTGGCTTTTTTGAGCTTAAGTCAAAGTGCGATTTCGGGAAGTTTTGTTTTTGAAAAATCAAACAAAGCACAGACCCTAGCAGATGCATGCATTGAAGTAGCGCTTCAAGAGATTAGAACCCTAGAAACATTTACAGGTACTGACACACTAGCGATTGGCGAGGGGGATTGTACTTATGATGTGTCTGATGATGGAGGTGAAAATAGGACCATTGAATCTGAGGCGATAGTTGATGATGTTTATTTTAGGGTAAGGGTAGTTGTAGACATAATTAATCCTCAGATTAGTATCGTTTCATGGGAGGATGTTATAGATTTTTAAATATTTTCAAGATTTATTATGAAAAAGTGGAGAGATTTTAGTATTAGTTTTAAGATATTGTTTTTGGCGACAATTCTTGCTTTTGTGTTTCTCGGAGGAGGGATGTATTTTGTTATTAGTGGAGTGAAGGTGTTTTTTAATGATATTCTTGAGGAGAATTATCGCAATGATGTCGAGTTGAACGCTGCCAATCTTAGTGTTTTGCTGGATGATATTGGGGGTGATATTATTTCTCTTAGTCAGGCTCCGCCAGTTCAGGGAATAATTAGGGCAAAAGATAGTGGGAATAATTTTGACAGTGAAGGTGATTCATCATTAGAACAATGGGAAGAGAGACTGGAAGATATTTTTTCATCCATTGCTCAATCGAAGGGTTTTTATTCGCAAGTTAGGTATCTGGATGAATTTGGTCAGGAAATGATAAGGGTTAATTATGATGGTGAAAATGTTGAGGTTATTGAAGAGGATAATCTGCAAAATAAAAAAGATAGAGATTATTTTTCTGAGGCTATAGTTTATCCTCAGGGTAAAATTTATTCTTCTGAGATAAATCTAAACAAAGAAGGAACTCCTCCAATAGTAGAGGTTCCATATCAGCCTGTTATTCGCTATGCTACAACTATTTTTGATAACAATGAAACTAATAGGGGGATGCTAGTTGTGAATGTTGATTTTGAAAAAGCACTGGAAAAGGTAAATATTACTAGAGGGGCTAGTGACGATGTGGTCATAATTGATCATCACGGAGATTATTTGTTTCACAAAAAGAGAGAAAAGGAGTGGGGAGGAGAAAATAGTCTAAGGACAGGCGAGAATTTTAATAATGATTTTTCTCAGGAAATAGTGAGTGAAGTATTTTCTAGGATAAATGGGTCTATGAGCGTGGGGGGTGAGCAGTTTTTTTATTCCAGAGTCTATATGAATAAAGATGATCCAAGTTCATTTTTATTTTTTATGAAAAATGTTCCAATATCTGTAGTCTTTAAAACAATCGATGAGTTTATTACTCAATCCGCTTTCACAGTTGGAGCTATCTTTATTGCTTTATTTTTTGTATTCCATTTGCTTATTAGTAGAATTCTTAGTCCGCTTAAGGGTCTTTTGACGGGTGTTGAGGGTATTGGTAGGGGTAATTTTAGTGGTAGGGTTGAGATTAAATCAAATGATGAAATAGGTTTATTGGCCAAGTCATTTAATAATATGGCTGAGAAGCTGGGTGATTTGTATTATAATCTAGAGAAAAGAGTGGAGGATAGGACTTTAGAATTAAGAAGGATTAATTCAGTGATGATGGGCAGAGAGTCTAGGATTGTTGAATTAAAAGACGAGAATAAGAGATTAAAGGATGAAAAAATATCTTCCAGTCTCTCTTCCCAT
>JBHPHA010000062.1:0-2126 GCA_042569905.1 Patescibacteria group bacterium | reverse complement strand
GAGTTTAAAAATTGTCGGAGCAATTTTGATTTTTGTTGCGGTGGCTGTTTTGACTAATCTTACTTTGGACTACTTATTTAGATCAGTAGTTCTAGTTAGTAACCCTCATGAGATTAACAATACACAATTGAAAGAAGGTGATTGGGTTCAAGTAGAAAAGAAAGATTTTTATGAAAAAGGTGATGTTGTAGTTGCTTGTGCTCCTATTGAAAATGGTATTTGTGAATTAGCAATAAGAAGGGTTGTAGGGGTGCCAAAAGAGAATGTGTATTTGAGGAGGAGTGCTACGTATGATTTATCAAAAAGGGATATTGTAGATGAAAGTGAGGGTGGTCAGGAAAGAGACCGGGAGGAATATGAATTAGGAGATGATAGTTATTTTTTGGAACCCATTAAAAGAGTCGAGTCAAAAAATGAGACTCATCGGGTTGTTAAAAGTAGTCTTATTTTAGGAGAATATAGGCAACATCTTTCCTGGAGTCCAAAGGTTGTCATGACTTTTCTTTGGGATAGCCTTGATTTTAGAAATAAAGGGTTTAATAAAAAGATATCATCTTATGAATGGGATGATCTTGGAGATATTATTAAGAAGGAGGTTGTAGTCATGAAAAAATGCGGACTAGATAGATATGGGAAAATTGAAAAGAAATTAGAAACATCCAATCGAAGTGTTTTTGGAATAGAGAAGGATTTAGGTGAGTGGAAAGAATATGAGAATAAGGTATTAGGTGTTCGGTTTTTGTATCCAGCTGAGTGGGGTAATACATCGGTTTCATATCTTACAGACTTAAAAAAAGCAAAAGATGCATATTATAAAGAGAAAAGCAAAAAACTTGAATCTGTTCGCATTAGTTTTTCAAGAAAACATACATTAGAAGCGAGAGCATTCTCGAGCGAGTATCAGGGAGATAATTATGAATATGGAAATGGCAGTAGTGCAATAGTAGGAGATGACAATAATTTCGAAGAGTTAAGCAAGGATCATGATGTATGTAAATATTCACATAATTTTAACTTAATTGAGGGAAAAGGAGTGTATGTAACGGATATAGATTCGGTCTGTAATTCTCAGGTAAAAGTTGTTTTAAAGGAGTCAGTCTCTCCAGCATATAAGAGTTGTAATTTCAAATACTTACTTAGATCATTGGCTTTTAAAAAGTTAGACAATGGAGAGTTTGATAACTTATTCATCGAGCAGCGATTTATTGATGGGTATTCTGAAAAATATATTAAAGAGCCTTTATCTGGAATAGATGATTATGTGAAGAAATTTTTAGATAAGAGTGAATATGAGAAAGATTTGAAATTATTCAATACTTTTGTTGGTACGATTGAAACATTTGAACCAAAAGACGAGAGAATTATGGAAGTTCAAAAGGAAGATGGTGACAATGAAGACACTCTTTTGATCAAAAAATATTATTTATTGATCCAAAATCATGATTTTGAAACTGCTTATGCAATTAAAAATACGTCAATGTCACTTGATGAATTTAAAGCTATGTATGAAAAAGTATATATTGCAAAACCTTTTGATTTTGAAGGGATCGGAGATGGAAAATATGATTTTAGAGTTGAATATCGAGAAGATAATACAAAGCCCGTTGAATATCATATTGTCACTAAGGTTGAAAATGGTAAATTAGCAGCTCGGTCTACTGAAATTATTAATAGTGAGTTAGTTGTAAATGAAAATTTAAGAATAGCCTCGGTTACGCGTAACGATTATACTTATGTAATTATTTACAATAATAATAATGAGATAGTTATTGAGAAAAGTGAATATTTTTCTGACAAAAAATACAAGGGTACAAGTTTCGGATCTTTTAGTTTTATCGATAAGAGGTTTTTTAGGTATAGCTTAGGAGGATGGGAGTGGGGTGCTGTTAAAATGTATGACCTTAAGAAAGGGGAGGAAGTTTTGAGACTCTTAACTCCAAGTGCGTATGGGTTTACTGAGGATAAAAGTAGGTTTTATGCTTGCACATTGAATCATTTTGGTGGGGAGATGTATATTGATATTTACTCCGTTCCTGATTTTAAAAAGAAGATGGATTTTTTTGAGGTTAATCCAGATTTGGATTGGGGAAATAAGTTGTTTGTGAGAAATATAGAATGTGAATATG
>JBHPHA010000061.1:0-2202 GCA_042569905.1 Patescibacteria group bacterium | reverse complement strand
TTATTAAAATAGGAAAAATTGAAACAGAAGCAAGTCCGGTTCTTTGATAATTATCACCCAATATAAGTAATCCCAATATAGAAAAAGCTACAATACTCAGGTTTATCGCAACACGAGGGAAATATAAAAGACGGAATTTTCTTAAAACAAAACGGGTAACCATTCCAACAAAAATAACACTAACAAAAATAGCAATTCCGTACTTCGCTCCGCTCTCACCCATCGCTAAGAATGCGAAAGTTATTAGAGACGGAGTATAAATACCAAAGGCCTTAATTCCAATTACCTGTCTAATAAAAGCAATTAGCGTCACAATAATTGGAAACATTAAAATCATTCTAGCTGTTTCCTCTGGGACATGTTGAGTTAAATATTCCGTATACATAGTAATAAGCTTTAATTAATTTTTATCCTGCTATTAAATTTACTTGAATTCATTAAGCTTCCTACTGTTTAAATGACAGATTGCAGCAGCTAACGCATCTGCGGTATCGTCTGGGGTAGGAATTTTTTTTAACTTTAATATATTCTTCACCATAATCTGCATCTGTTTCTTTTCCGCTCTTCCATAGCCAGTTATTGATTGCTTTATTTGTAATGGTGTATATTCAAAAATCTTAACACTTAATTGCTCTAGGGTCAACAACATTGCCCCCCTCGACTGACTAACTTTAATAACAGTTTTAGCGTTTTTGAAAAAGAAAATATCTTCTACGGATGACTCATCTGGTCTGTATTTTTTAATTATCTCAGAAATATCATCTGCGACTTCCTTTAGTCTTTCACTAGTAGTTTGCTCTGGTAATGTACTAATATGACCATAACCTAGTACTTCAATCTCTCCATCAATCTCCTCTAAAACAGCCCAGCCTGTTGTCGCTGTTCCCGGATCAATACCTAAAACTTTCATATTTATAAATCTAAACTTTAACTCTTAAACCCAAAGCTGAAAATTATCTCTCTATTCAATATTATCATAAATCTCCTGAATATCATCGTTCTCTTCCAGAATATCTCGTAATTTTTCATAACTTTCTTGCTCCTTTTCGCTTATCTTAGCGATTTGAGTTGGCACATAAGCTAATTCTGCACTCTCAATATTAACCCCCATATTCTCAAGATTCTCTCTTGTTTTTTGAAGCTCATCAGCCCTAGTGTAAACAACTAGCATATCATCACCTATTTCAACATCTTCAGCTCCTGCATCAATTACTTGAAGCTCTAAATCGTCCAAATCCTTTCCCTCTACTGGGGTGGTAATTACTCCACTCTTTTTAAATAAAAATCCCACAGACCCATTTGGAACCATTTTTCCACCTGATTTATTTAAAAGGTGCTTCAAATCAGCAACTGTCCTATTCTTATTATCAGTTGCCACTTGGATAATCATAGCAACATTACCTGGCCCATATGCCTCATACTCCATTTCCTCAATTACCACTCCATCCTTCGAGTCTCCCGTTCCACTCTTTATAGCTCTTTCTATATTATCTTTCGGCATATTAACACCTCGAGCCTTGTCTACTGCCATTTTTAGCTTAAAATTAGTCTCTAAATCAGACCCACCTTCACGAGCTGCTACTGTAATAAGGCGCGCTATTTTAGTAAAAATATTCGCCCTTTTTGCATCTTGAGCACCTTTTCTGTGTTTAATATTTGCCCACTTACTATGTCCTGACATAACTTTTAAAAATTAATAATTTAATTGAAAAGCATATCTATCTACTGATTAAGATAATTCAGCTCAGCGATTTATACTATCCAAGTAACTACTTTTTATTAAAAATAAAAACGATACACCAAATCGATACCGCTAACTACTCAACATTTTCATCTATACTACTATCCTAGCATTATCTAAACTATACTTCAAGTTTCAACCTCTCAAAAACTCATTTTTAATCTCTAAGCCCTTTTTACAAGTTTTATGAGTAAGTGTATTCAGGTCCTTTTAAAAATTCATTAGAGGCTATTTTTAGAGGTCAACTTTTTTACTTTTTTTCTGAACCCTTCTATTTCTTTCTTTTTGCTCTTTTTTCCTTTAGCTTAAGCTTTTTTGGATAAAACTTGACATTCTAATTTTTACCTTAGTACTTCCTGCCTGTGGATAACTTGTTGATTAATTTAATTCATTGTGTAATATACACAGTTTATCCACAATATTACTTATTTCATTTTATTTTCATTTTATTTCCATAAGAC
>JBHPHA010000060.1:0-2407 GCA_042569905.1 Patescibacteria group bacterium | reverse complement strand
AATTGGAATAGCTTTAGTGATTGTAATTATTGCTGGTCTTTTGATTTGGAAAAATCGGTGTGATGAAAAAATCGAGCAGAAACTAGTAGAAGAAAATCAAAATCAAGTTGAGATTAAAGAAGTGAATTTAGATTTGAAAACTTATAATAGTGAGGAGTATGGATTTGAAATTAAGTATCCCGCAAGTTTAACAACTGATTGCAATGAGAATGTTTTTGTTAAAATAGAGGGTATGCAGGAATCTGAAATTGGTGCGTGCTTCAATTTTGAAGATAGTTATTATTTTGTTGTGCGGATTTATGATAATAATGAAATGAAAAGTCCTAAGGAATGGTTAGATAATAAGTATGGTGCATATAGTGGGGGCTGGGGCTGGGATTTTTCTGAGGTTAAATTGTTGAATAATAAAAAAGCTTATGTAGCAAAGAGGGATGAGCATAATACAGGTTTCTATATAGAGTATTTTATTATTGCTGAAAAAGATAAGATTTACAGTGTTAGGGTGGACATGAGTTCATTAAGTAAGGATGACTTAGATGATAAGATTGAGGTTGTTCGGAGTGTTATGAATACTTTTAATTCAAAGAAATAAGATTGTTTCAAGATAATGCAAGGCTAAGAGTTTTGTGTTATCAAAGAAGCAATTTCGCTTCACAGATTCTTTAACAAAATGGAGGTGTAGTAGTGAAGAGAATTTTATTACTGTTTCTTTGTAGTTTTTTTATGGTTGCCACAGTGGCGGCTGAAACTTTGATTTATCCATCAAGTCCCTATGATCCTGGTTCTTATGGAGGGAGATATTTCTTTGTTAATAAGGATCATTTAGGTGAAGATATTGGATTATCTGAAGGTATTCCTGTCAGGGCTATAAAAGATGGAACAATAGTTGCTTATCAGTCATCAGATGGTTATGGCGAATTGGTTTCTGTTGTGGAACATGATTTAGGTTCTGAGTATGCGTTTATCAATGCCTATGGAGATGTTGTTGTTACTCGATACATTCTTTCTATTTCGGGACATATTCGAAAGAAAGAGAATCGAGACGATCAAGACTCTCTACCATGGAATGTTGAAGATCCTATTAGTCAGGGAAATATTTTGGGGTACATCAATAATGATGGTGTAGATCCAGATCCAAATGGTGATGGTGCCGAGCATCTTCATCAAGGAATAAGATTGTCGGATAAGGCAACCGCTGCATCCAGAGATCCAGGTAAGTGGTTTAGGGGTTATGAATTGGGTACTTCGCATGGTAAGGATTTTGCTAGTCCTATGCATGTGACTGATGTAGTTAATAATGGAGGTATTCAATATTTATGTAAAGATATAAATGCTTCGTTGGGTCGTGGCATATGTTGGACTCCCTTATCTAAATCCGATATGTCTTGCACGAATGCCACTAATTGGAAGTATTATTATAGCTGGAGTGAGGTTTGGAATGTCTATGATAATAGTTATTGTCCCTCTGATAGCACACTAGCTGTATACATTCCAGAGGGGAATATTGGAAACATAGGAGGTGGAGGAGTTGGAACGGGACCTGGCATTGAATCAGACCCTGACCCTGAAGAAACCTCAGATCCAGGTCAACCTAATTTTGTAGTAGATGGAGTCAAATTCAAAACCCTATCAGGTGAGGAAAAATACACATGGGATAAATCTGAGGAAATGTATATTCACGCTTGGTTTGAAAACGAGGGTGACGCAGATTGGGAAGGAGATCATGATTCCGTTGAAGTAAGGTATTATCTTTCTCAGGGTCATAAAGAAGATCTTCACAGTGAATGGGAACGTGTGGGAATTGATACTATCCAAAAATACAATTTGGAATTAGGTGATGAGCTTCATTGGGAAGATGATAGACTAATTCTTGCTAATAAAGACTCAATTCAGCCTGGTAATGTGTATAACATCGTGGCTTGTATTGATCGGACTGTTGATCAGGCTAATGGTGAAGGTGATGTGGATGAAATCCACGAATCGGACAACTGCTCGACAGAAGCAGTTTTTTATGTGAATGAAGAACCCGCTTCATTAAGTAGTATGAGTACTACGGCAATTATTAACTTTCTTCTTGATTGAGAGGTGAACGAAATGAAAAAAATGATTATCGCAATATTTTTTACTTTACTGGCTACTAGTACCGTAATTGCTTCAGAATACGAAGGCACAGTTTTAACAATGAAATCTCAGGAAATAAACGGAGTCACAAGGAACTCCATATTTCTAGGAGACTCATATACTATTTGTGCGACTTCCGATTGGTTCGCTTATGATGACGCCGACACCGGAATAGGAAAGATTTGGACAGCAAAACTTCTGGTAGCATATGGAGAAGGAAAAACCGTAAAGATCGAAGGTAGCGGAGTTTGTGACCAGTACGGAGTTGAGAGTATAAATGCAATTT
>JBHPHA010000059.1:0-2435 GCA_042569905.1 Patescibacteria group bacterium | reverse complement strand
GTAAAGTATAAATGTATCTTTAAATGTACATTTAAAGATACATTTATACTTTACTCTACTAAGACGAAATAAAGATAAAAAATTCTTAAAATAACAAAAAAGCGCCTTTGGATTTTTTCCGAAAGCGTTTTAAATTAACCATACAATAAAGTGATTTTATTTCACATAAACTGCAGCTATTCCCTCGACTCCATACTGATCACAGACTCCATTAGGCTCAATCAATACTGTTTTTCCTTGACTATATGCAAGCAACAGTGCTGCTGTCCAGAGTTTTCCGATTCCGCTGTCAGCATCATCATAAGAAAACCAGTCAGATGTTGCACAAATTGAATATGTGCTTCCTAAAAATACCGAATTTCTCGTAACCCCGCCGATGTCTTGAAGCTTCATCGTTGGAATGGTTCCTTCATAATCGGTAGCCATTGCGGTTCCTGTCATCAACAAAGTAAAAATTGTTGCAAGAATTATTTTTTTCATTTCTTCTCTCCTCAATCGAGAATTAGGTTGATAATTGCCATTATTTCTTCATCCGTCATTGATCCAGTTTCATTCACATAAAAAACTGCCTCTGTCGAGCAGTTGTCTGATTCGTGGATTTCATCTACATCACCGTTACCATTATCTTGGTCTACAGTTCTGTCTATGCAAACTACGATGTTATAATAGTTTCCTGGTTGAATTGAATCTTTATTGAGAAGTATGAGTCGATCATCTTCCCGATGAAGTTCATCACCAAGTTCAAGGTTGTATTTTTGAATTTCGTCAATTCCGATTCTTTCCCATTCACTATGAAGATCTTCTTTAAGTCCTTGTGAGAGATAGTATCTTACTTCTACAGAATCATGACTCCCATCCCAATCTGTATCGCCCTTGTTTTCAAACCAAGCGTGAATATACATTTCTTCGATTTTATTCCATATGTATTTCTCCTCTCCTGATAAATCTTTGAGCTTAACTTCGTTTACTACGAAATTGGGTTTGCCATCATCTGCAGTTTCTTCAGGGTCTGGGTCTGAATCATAACCTGCGCTTCCAACGCCCTCAAGCGTTTGATCTGCGTTAGAGACAGCTAAGGAGCCGGGCACCGTAGAAACATCTTCCTTGACACCATCATCTTTCACATACTCAGTAGTAATCACTGGCCCACCGTACCAAAGAACAATATTCTCAAAAGACTTATTATTATCCCCTATGATAGTTAACGGTTTCTTGCCAATGCAAGCCTTAAACTTACCCTCATAGTCGCTACTCGATAAATCACCACCATACAATGGTATCACTCCATACACACCATCATTATCATAAAATGATCCAAGCCAAGCACCTAAGGCTATCTCCCCATCCACAATCCCATCAACATAAATATAATTCACATCAAAAGAATCTCCGGCAAGTCGCGAAAAAATTGAAATATCAAACTCCAACATTTTATTGTGAAAAATCAACAATTCATTTGGATAACAACCATTCTCACTTGGCGCGTCTACTAACCGACCAAAAATCACGGGCTTACACTGCCCCTCATTACAGTTCAACTGTTCATTAAATTCCTCACTTCTTATAAAAGCAGGACTATTTGTATCAAGCGTCCAATCCTGAGCACTGGCGCTTCCTATAAAAAAATAACAACACAGTAGCGAAAATAACACCTTGCACATCATATGCAAACTTCCCTTTCTTTTTTTGTTAAAAAACACTAAACATAACCATTGTCGCCAATTAGCAAATCACTTATTTGATAACTGGTGAAATAATTACGATTCTTTAAAATTCAATCGTACCAACCATGCTATCAAAAACTGAATAATCACACTTTCCTTTAAATTTTACGGAAACAGCCTCTCCGTCCTCAAAAAATAAAATGCTTAAACCTTTCACAAAATCATTTTCCTCAATATCTTCTTTATTGCTAATATTTGAAATCCTAAAAGCTCGCTCATCCATTAAAACATAATGGTCATACCCATTCCGTGACTGCATCCTCATTCTTGGTAAATTCACCATCCACCCCAAGTCACGAAGAACTGAAATCCGACATTTATCTTCAGCTTCTTCTTTTAAAGTAAGAATACTCTCGCAACCCTTATCATCCACAACACCCACATCACTTGGGTATTTAAATGAAAAATTACACTTACCATTTTTATGCTCACTCAACCCTGCGGTGTTAATCTTTTCATTATTTACCTGACTCCCATTTTTCTTCATATAATCACTAATGTGCTCTTGATAATATTTATCAGGATCAGAAAGTCCTATCAAATAGTATGGAGGCACAATAGTATCAAACTTCCCCAATGTGTAAAAGGACCAAAAAGCAAAAATCATAAAAGTACCTACTATTACACATGACCCAGTAATCCAAACCTTTTTCCGATTCATTATATCTAAAAATGGTAAGTGTAATTTTTCATTTAAATACCCAAGTGATG
>JBHPHA010000058.1:0-2552 GCA_042569905.1 Patescibacteria group bacterium | reverse complement strand
GATATATTGATTAATTAATAGAATTTTGACAATTGAATATATATACAAAAGGAGATTAGAAATGAAAAGAAAGATAATGATGATTCGAGTTAGTGATCCTAAGATCAAGGAAATGGAAAAGATTGATTTTTCTGAACTACCTTCGTTTGTTGGTGAGTGTGATTTTAATGGAAATATTCACTGCATTATTCAGGCTAAAGATGGACGATTTCTTATTGGGGGAGAATTCACTAAATTCAATGGACGCTCAGTCAATTGTTCTGTTTGTCTCAATCCTGAGGGAACTGTAAATGAAGAATTTATGAGAAACATTGGAACAGGATTTAATGTCTGGATTCGGAGTATTATCCAAGATAAAAATGGAAATATTCTTATTGGGGGAGCATTTAGTAGATTCAATGGACAAGAAGTTAATTATTTTGTCTGTCTCAATCCTGAGGGAACTGTAAATGAAGAATTTATGTGTAACATTGGAAAGGGATTTAATAGCCGGATTGAGTTTATTTTCCAAGATAAAAATGGAAATATTCTTATTGGGGGAGCATTTAGTAGATTCAATGGACGAGAAGTCAATTGTTTTATCTGTCTTAACTCTGATAGAACCATAAATGAAGAATTTATGAGAAATATCGGAACAGGATTTAATCGCTGGGTTGAGTGTATTTTTCAATCTAAAAATGGAAATATTCTCATTGGAGGGAAATTTAGCGAATTCAATGGACGAGAAGTTAATTATTTTATCTGTCTTAACTCTGATGGAACCATAAATGAAGAATTTATGAGAAATATCGGAACAGGATTTAATCACTGGATTAAGAGTATTGTCCAGGATAAAAATGGAAATATTCTCATTGGAGGAAAATTTAGCGAATTCAATGGACGAGAAGTTAATTATTTTATCTGTCTTAACTTTGATGGAACCATAAATGAAGAATTTATGAGAAACATCGGAACAGGATTTAATCGCTGGGTTAAGAGTATTATCCAGGATAAGGATGGAAATATTCTCATTGGAGGGAAATTTAGCGAATTCAATGGACAAGAAGTCAATTGTTTTATCTGTCTCAATCCCGACGGAACTGTTGGTGATTAGAAATCTAACAAAGTCGCGATAGATAAGGATGACTTTGAAATTCCTTTTTAAGCATCAGTACATAACCACTTACTAAAATTAGTAAGTGGTTTTTTGTTTGACTGGAAAGTCTTTTTTATAAAATTCGTGATTGTGTTATAATTGCAAAAGAGAAGGATATTGAGTTATAAAAATAAAAACATGAAATTTAATAAAGATACATTTGAAATAATTTTTTTTGCAAGAGCTGGGCAGGGTGGAAAGAGTGCTGCTGAGGTTCTGGCTCAATCGGCTATGTTAGAGGGAAAGTATATTCAAGCTTTTCCGTATTATGGTCCGGAGAGAAGTGGCGCACCGACAAAGGCTTATGTTAGAATCTCAAGTGATCCAATCAGAACTCACGAGCCAATAGTCGATCCTGATTTGGTAGTGGTTTTGGATGATACTCTTTTGGGGGAGAAGGAGGTTATTAGCAATCTTGATGAAGAAGAATCTTTGATTGTGAATACCGAAAAAACCAATGATGAAATTGCTAGATTAGTTAAAGGGTTTAAGGGGAATATTAAGACTGTTGATGCAAGTGGTATTGCAATAGATGTGTTAGAGCAGAGCAGACCAAATGGTGTTATTTTGGGTAAAATTGCACAAGTTACTGATATTGTTAAGTTAGAAAGTTTGCAAGAGCAATTTAAAATGGTCTTCGGGGCTAAGTTGCCAGAGGAACTGATTAGTAAGAATTTGATTGCAATGGAAAAAGGTTTTGATAGTATTTAATCCATAATTTTTTTTGAAGTTATTTATTATATGGAAAAAGGAGCAACAATAAAACATGATATAAAAAATGCAGCTGATACGGGTAGCTGGAGGAATATGCGACCAGTAGTTGATGAGAAGGGTTGTATTGGGTGTGGTACCTGTGTAAAGTATTGTCCTGAGGCCTGTATTGTTTTGAGGGGGCGTAAAGAAGTAGAGATGAAAAGCGAGGGAAGAAATTCTGATGATGTAGCGGAGATCAACTTTGATTTTTGTAAAGGCTGTGGTGTTTGTGAGGAAGTTTGCCCTGTGAAAGTTATTAAAATGAAAAAGGATTAAGAACTTGGTTATAACCTCTAAGTATCTATTTATATTAGTTTAAAAAATGAAAAAAGATAAAAAAGAAAATAAAATAGCGTTAACTGGTGGGGCTGCGTCAGCTGAGGCTTTGAGACAAATCAATCCTGACGTTATGCCAGTTTATCCAATTACACCTCAGACCCCAATAATTGTATTATCATAAACTTCCTGAGCACTCTCTGAAAACAATTGAATCCAGCCAGTGTCTCTCGCACCCATAACATCACTATGATCTCCATGAATATTAATCGGGGCACTAAGTGCTCTTGCTGAAACAAGCATCATTACAGGAAGTCTCATTCCACTAACAATGTATAAAATCTCATTCATAAGTGCCAATCCTTGCGAGCTTGTCGCAGTCACAGTT
>JBHPHA010000057.1:0-2654 GCA_042569905.1 Patescibacteria group bacterium | reverse complement strand
GATATTGCTTATTGTAAACATTCAATTCTGGCTCTTCAAAAATATCAACTTTTTCCCAAATATTACTATCTAATTCAATATAAACTTGAGATGGGTTCACATTAGACTCTAAATTTGTTTCTATAACATATTTTGTTTCTCTTGGCAGGATATAGCTAGTACCGCTTTTTTCAGCCAATACTTTTCCTTGATCGTCTTTCAGATAGATAACGTAACCAAATTCACTACTTCCAAATTCACTATTTGGATTACTAACCTTAATTAACACATCATACAGTCCCTCTCCTCCGTATACCGCATCCTTACTCAAAATCTCAATATCCTCCGCCATTATCTCCTCCTCACAAGCCTCACAAGCACCACCACAATCAACACCCACTTCATCTTGATTTTGGATAGCGTCAAAGCAAGTTGGCTTAGGCTTCAGTATATACCAAATCCCATAAACAAAGAAAAATAAAACCAACAAATACACTATTAAAATGACCACCCTCTTAATATCACGATTCATAATTATCAAAATGTTCTGAAATATAATCACATTTTCTACCTTAAAAACAAAACTACAAACAGACTCTTATTTCAATTTTATAGGAAAATAAAAAAAATAGCCAGTAAAGGCTATTTTAAAAATTGTTTTTAAGTTCATAATTCCCGGCATTGACCTACTTTCCCCAGCATTTATCCTTCGATTTAAAATCAAAGAGTAAATGCTGGGTATCATCGGAGCTAATAGGCTTAACTTCTGTGTTCGATATGGGAACAGGTGTGACTCCATCGCTAAAAACACCGGAAATTATAAACTCAATAACGCTTAGAATGTAAGTAATAGTTAATATAAATAACTATAAACTGTTAACTTGATTACGATAACACTAGTGTATCTATCGTAAACAGCAATAAAAAAAGATTCTGTAATTTATTAGTACTTCTCAGCTTAACTCCTCGCAGAGCTTACACTTGAAGCCTATCAACCTAGTCTTCTTCTAGGAAATTATTTCTAGTAAACTAGAAAGTTGCCTTATCTCAGGGGTGGCTTCCCGTTTAGATGCTTTCAACGGTTATCCATTCCAAACTTAGCTACTCGACAGTGCTCCTGGCGGAACAGCCGATACACCAGAGGTTTGTTCTTTCCGGTCCTCTCGTACTAGGAAAAACTCCCTTCAAGCAACGACGCCTACGGCAGATAGAGACCAACCTGTCTCACGACGGTTTGAACCCAGCTCGCGTACCTCTTTAATTGGCGAACAGCCAAACCCTTGGGACCTTCTCCAGCCCCAGGATGAGATGAGCCGACATCGAGGTGCCAAACAGTGTCGTCGATGTGAACTCTTGGACACTATTAGCCTGTTATCCCCGGGGTAACTTTTATCTGATGATCTTCCACACTCCTACAAGTGATGGTCGGTTCACTAAATTCTACTTTCGTAACTGAGCGACTTATATGTCTTTCAGTAAAGCTGGCTTATGCTTTTGCACTATCAATCCGATTTCCATCCGGACCTAGCCAACCTTTATAAACGCCTCCGTTGCCATTTAGGAGGCGACCGCCCCAGTCAAACTACCCACCAGGCACTGTTCCCGGACCGGTATTTAGACTCTTTACGATCAAATTTAGATTAAGATTAAAATTGTTATAGTATGAATAAATTCATACCCCCACCGTAGATGTATCACAAAGTCGCCAAACTACAACACAAATAACAGTTTATATTGTACTTTTTGACTTTAAAAAACATCCTTAATGAGCTCTAACAACTTCTTTCGAAACCTAATATACTTGATTCGTCTGACAACTTAATGTCTTAAAAATCCAAATAACGGTCCGAGGTTAGAATTAAAATAATAATAGGGTGGTATTCCACTGATGACTCCATCCACTCCAGAGAGTGGACTTCAAAGTCTCCCACCTATTCTCGGCAATTAAAATTCTAATTCAATGCCAAGCTGCAGTAAAGCTCCACGGGGTCTTTTCGTCTTGCCGTAGGTAGACGGCATCTTTACCGTCATTGCAATTTCACTGGGTCCTTCGTTGAGACAGTTTCCAAGTCGTTACGCCTTTCATGCGGGTCGGAAATTACCCGACAAGGAATTTCGCTACCTTAGGACGATTATAGTTATCGCCGACGTTCACTGGCGCTTCGGGGATTGGCTTGCACCGCTCCCGTTAACGTTCCAGCACTGGTCAGGCGTCAGCCCCTATACTTCCTCTTGCGAGTTTGCAGGGACCTGTGTTTTTGATAAACAGTCGCTTGGAATTCTTTCGCTGCGCCCAATCCTTTGTAAACAAAGAATTGGGAAGACATCTCGCGAACTTACGTCTAGATTTTTTGCCGAGTTCCTTAACGAAGGTTCTCCCATTCCCCTTGGGCTACTCGCCCTGTTCACCTGTGTCGGTTTGCGGTACGGATAAAATAATACGAACCTTAGAAGCTTTTCCAGGCACTCTGCTCGCTCTTGTTAATCCACTCGAAAGCAGATCTTCAGAAATATCTTGGAGTATTGTTAAACGGATTTGCCTATTTAACCTCCTCAATATCGCTACACCAATCCAATAAGGTGCAAGAGTTACAAGAATGCGTCACTCCATCGAATATTATTTTAGTACTGGAATATTAACCAGTTGTCCATCGACTACGCCTTTCGGCCTCGCC
>JBHPHA010000056.1:0-2671 GCA_042569905.1 Patescibacteria group bacterium | reverse complement strand
TTTAAATATTACATTGCAGTTTAATTACAGACATTTACCATTAACCTAAATAGAAAATTCTCCTAAATAAAAACAGCACTTAGAACATCTAAGTGCTTCTCTAAAACGAGTTAATCATACTCAACTCCTTATATTGATACTATAACATTATTCATGCATATTGTCATCCTAACTCTACTCGAAAATAATGCCTTAACTAAAAAATAATACCACAACTACCCTTTCTAACCTTTCACTACCCCCATTGGAGTCAATTCAACCACAATATCAACCAAATCTGCCTGGTCTTCCATCACAATATTAATATCCTTGTAAGCCCCACTAGCTTCCTCCAAGTCCCACTTGCCTCGAATAGCATGCAGAATTCCTTGATCATCTAGCTTTCTTTTTTCTTCTTCCAAATCAAGTTCTCGTTGTGCCTGCTTTCGACCCATCTTTCTACCTGATCCATGCGAACAAGACATAAAACTATCTGGATTTCCCAGCCCCCTCACAACGTAACTCTTTGTCCCCTGACTTCCTGGAATAAGACCAAACTCACCTTCCCTAGCTGACGTAGCTCCTTTTCGATGGACCACTACATTCTTTCCAAAATGCCTTTCCATTGCTGCATAATTATGAGCAATATTGATCATTGGCTCAAATTTCAAATCAACATATTCTTCTTTTTCAGATTCAAAGAGCTTATCTTTGAAAATTTTCTTAATCCTATCCATCATTAATTTTCGATTAGCAAAAGAGAATTTCACACACCACTCCATCTCCATCATATAATCCCTACCTTCATTACTATCTAACAAAAGGAATGCCAATTGCTTCTCCTTTGTCACCTCACTTTTCCACCTCTCATTCAATTTAATCGCCAAATCATTATAATGCTCAGCAACTTGCTTTCCGACATTCCTTGACCCACTGTGAACCATAATCCAAATGAATCCATCAGAACCCTTCTGAATTTCCACGAAATGATTGCCTCCACCCAATGTACCAATCTGAGTTCTTGCCTTTTCAAACTCCCTTTGCACGATAGATTTCTCAACATTCGCATATAATTCCTCTGCACTTGGCATCAATGAGACATCTTGCTTCTTTTTATGATGCTTAAAACCAACTGGAACTTGCCTCCTGATTTCTCCCATAACCTTTTTAAGAATCTCAATATCAACTTCAGTTAACGAAGTTTTCACAGCACACATTCCACACCCAATATCCCTCCCAACCGCATTTGGAACAACCACTCCCTCAGTAGCCATCACACCTCCAATAGGCATTCCATATCCAACATGACAATCACTCATCAAGGCAATCTTTTCAACGACAAAAGGAAGTTCTGCCAAATTACCCACCTGCCGCATAGTGCCCTCATCGATATCTCGACACCAACTAAACACAGGAACTCTATATTCTTCTTTGTTTATTATTTCCATATAATTTTCAATGTAATTCTATGCAAAAAAGTATCTACAATAAATTACATTTTTAAAGATTCTTTTTTGATCTTTTTATATTATTATTTTAATTATACCCTGAAAAATAAAAAACACCCATTTAAATGGGTGTTTTTTATCAAAAGCACTTTTCAATAATCCCTTAGCTCTCTAATATTGCAATTCTTCAACTAGCACAAAATTATTAGCTGGTAAGCTATACGAACTCAATCCTGTTTCGCATCGCGTAGTCCGAGGTCCCATGGCCATCTCCACACAATGACCTCCTTTAGAAGATTGCTCAATCCAAGATAAATTAATTACTCTAAAATCATACCCCGCAGCATCTGGACCAATTTCATTACTCACCAAATTTACACCATCAAAAACTGCGTAAATTTGGCAATAAGGTGCATTATGTATATTGTCCTGATATGTTATTCTCAATAAAGACTGGTCATATTTTTTATCAAAACATACCTTTGTTCCTGAGATAATCTCTCTAGTGGCTGAACCAGAGAATCTAAAATGAGGGATATTTTTAACAAATCCCAACACACTATTGCCTGAGACACCTTGCACCCCCTGCTCTCCCTGAGGACCTTGTTCGCCCTGCATTCCCTGAGGACCCTGAAAACCAATCGCACCTTGCAATCCTTGCTCACCCTGAATACCGTGTTCACCTTGAATTCCCTGCTCACCTCGTAAACCCTGAGGCCCAACTTCACCCTGCTCACCTTCTAGCCCTTGCTCACCCTGAATGCCTTGCTCTCCCTGAGGACCCTGAGGCCCAATCTCACCCTGTAAGCCATCCGATCTCGATAATAGTGAAATACTATCAACTTTTTCATTAAGATTCTCAATCGCATCCCATAAAGATTCAAAAGGCTTTCCATTGGGATTATTGCCTGCCGAAACTATTCCAGCAAATAAAAATAATGAGGCAATACTAATTACTGACACTGTTTTTTTCATGTGTGTTTATGATTAATTTATTATACTGACTCACACCAGAGTCAGCCAAATTCAATCTAACACATACCAGATGAAATAAAGTTAAGTTTTTTGTGAATTTTTCTTTATCTTTTCAAACAAAAAAGCATCCGTTTAAAACGAATGCTTTTTTTGTTAACATCTAGACTAGCCCCTATCTTCACTAGTTAAAGATATTCTAATCCATATATTCTGAGGAAGTTTTTCATGAATTTAATACGAATGAATTTAGTGGAAAATATAGGAAAAGA
>JBHPHA010000055.1:0-2972 GCA_042569905.1 Patescibacteria group bacterium | reverse complement strand
ACACCACTAATATATCCAATTCAAAATATCTACCGCACAACAATCATCGCCTTTTTACCCTCCAAAATATCATCCTTCTTCCCAGTAAAATCATGCGTAGCACCATACAAAACATCAATACTATACGAATAATTCTCACCTCTTCTCGTTCCTGGGTCATGAGCAAAAATTGTGTCACCATCATAACCTACCAAAATAATATTATGATAAAGAGGTCCCGGGGGATTAAAATATGGATTGCCAATCTCTCTTCCTGCTACAGCTAAAATCACAGGATTACCCTTGGCTAATTCTTCCTTTATCCTATCCTTACTAAAATCATAAACTGCTTTAAGATTTTCTCTACCGTAAAAGTCTCTTGCTATTTCAATAGTCTCCTTCACGCTTGTATCCTCAAAAGAGCCATAATTCTTAACCTGAAACTCTACCATTCGCAGTATCTCTTCATCGCCTTCTTCTGGGGTTATCTCGCTACCCCTCAGATAATATTCTAGCATTATCAAAGATGCTTCCTCGCAAGCATCCTCATGAACCTCATCCCAATTTCCAAGAGGAGCTTGTACTAGAAAAGGAACATCCATTAACATTTTTTCAGGTAACTCAACGTCATTCTTTCCATTCACATCCTCATCGATTACAACAATATCCTCTGCATCGATAGCGGCATCATCAGCAATTTGACTACTGCCTTCAATATTGGCTCTGGTCTCAATATACGTCCTCTCCTCACTCTTATCAATCAATCTATTAAAATACAACACGGCTAGTAACAGTATAATAGTACTTATCAAAGGAACTACTATTTTTTTCATTTTTTTAAATATTAAATACTTACTTTTAAAAAATAATTACTATTCCGACTCTAGGTCCTGCTTGCAAGCTTAATAAACAATAATTGGCGTTCCGATATCAGCCCACTTATACACCTTTTCCGCAGCTCCAACACCTAATCGAATGCATCCATGTGAAACTGGTATACCCAGATGATTCTCACCCTCCTTATATCCACTCGGCCATTCTGGTAATTCATGAATACCAAACTTCCCAGAAGGAACTATCGCCATCCAATACGGCATAAACAAACTATATTTCTTTGACCAAGGACGCGGGTGCTTGTTGGAAACCTTAAATGTGCCTCTCGGAGTGTCCATCCCTCTTTTTCCAGAAGAAATTAAATAGGCATCAACAACGCTTCCATTATCAAAAATTGACAATATCTGCTTTTTTAAATTAATATCAATATACTTACCATTTCCAACCTTAGCTTCAGTAAACTTTCTTGCCTGTTCAAGTCTTAATGCAAAATCATTACTCCATTCTTCAATAGGAGGTGCCTCAGTCTCAAATGAGGCAGTGTAAATCCTGCTATATTTCTCTTCTTTTTTATGCCTTATATACACATCCACATTATAATTCTCTCCTTTTTGATATCCGCGCTTAAACGCAAAGCTTAATGACTTTTTATCCAACCCAACCTTATACTCCATTTCGCTCTTTGGACTAATATCCATCTTAACTCTAAAATCCGCCAATGACTCATCAAAATTGATTCTTATTGGATCTTCAATATCAATTACTATCCCTCTTGCCTTGTCTTGAGGATAAAAATCAATAACCTCTGGATACTTCCTAGTGCTAAACGTTAATTTCTCATTAGCATTAGCAAGAAGTATATTTTTCACTCCATCTATTTCAATCTTATATTTCTCACCCATATTCCAGCCGCTCTCTGGAATAAGTTGCAAACTTCTATTCTTATTTTTCAAAGTATATCTGACATTAGTTTGAGGGGAGATATTAACCTTGTCTGAAAAATCATCACTACTCAAAAGAGTGCTTGAAAAATTAATCACTACAGGTTCACCAAAATCAATGCTCTCATCTTTTTCAATATTGGCATTACTACCAAAAACATAATCGAAACTATCACTTAGACAAAAAACTCCTATCAAAATCAAAAAAATAGCTAAAAAAACAACAATCTTCTTCATCAAATTTTACCGAATTATTAATTATTATTTTCTATTATACCACGCGCAGTTTCCCATAAATGTGGATAATTCTTTTCTTCCTTCAACCAATACCACCACTCAGCACCCCAAACATATATTTCCGAAAACCCAGACTGCTTCGCATACTCAATGTTTTCAATAAGCTTCTCCGTATTCATTGATCCAAATTGCTCTTCTAATGACTTGTGAACTGTCCACCCAGTAACCCACGGCTCTCCCTGAAGCTCAATAACAATCGAATCATCTTGATCTGCAAAAACCTCAATTAACCACGTCTTAAATAGAAAAAATCTAGGCCCCAATGGATACACGTAATACCCCCAACCTTCCTTGTAAACATTCCTATACATCGTTGTTCCAAACACGTCAGCCCTCTTCGCTGCTAAAATCCACAAACTCAATTCCCCACTATCAGTTATGACCACTTCTCTGGATTCATCCGCGTTCTTCACCAATGCTATCTCCTCATCCAACAAGTCAACATCAAACTTAGGGCAAACTCCAAATCGTAAGAATGGCTCATTTTCTACCTGCCAATATCTAACCGCATCATTACTCTTATACCTTTCAACTATCACACCCAGCAAATCCTTAAGCTCTTCCTTTCTTAACTCATCGTTATCTCCAATCCACTCAGGAACATAGCATTCTGGCCAACGCGGAACCTTTTGACCTATTACCAAAATAACTTCCACTCCTCTTTTCTGCGCCTCATTTAATTGCCAATCAACATTTGAAAAATCATAAACATCTCTCTCTTTTTCAACCAAGTCCCAATACACTGGTATTCGAATTTTTTTAACCCCTAGTTCATCTAGAATTGCCAAATAATTTTCTTTCCAATTTAATCCAATATCTGTTGAATAACGATGAGAAAAAGTAACTCCAATATCAGCCTTATCTATTTTACTCTCAATTGGAATATTAAAATAAATCAAAACCACTACCGAAAATAAAAAC
>JBHPHA010000054.1:0-3077 GCA_042569905.1 Patescibacteria group bacterium | reverse complement strand
CCTATAAATGGAATTCTCCCTCATATTACACGCAATCTGATTACCCATTCATTATCTAATATATTCATAAGATTTATTTTTCATACAACCCATTAGTCTTCAATACTAGCACAAAACAACTACAAACAAAAAACCATCACCGAAAGATGTTTTTTTGAAGCATTCAAATTAAAATTTTTGATTTTTAAGTTAACAATGTAACTAGTATTAGGAAGCAACTCGAAAGTATTTAACTAGGACGGTCCTAATAATTCTTGTAATCAAATTTCAATATTTACTTTGTTGCGCATTTAAAAACCACCCTCTCAGGTGGTTTTAATATATTCAAAATTTGATATTGATTATTTTCGCAAATTTTTCATTACCATCCATAATGATTAGATCTATATGAATTATATCCAGAATAGTAATCAGATTGCGTGTAATATGAGGGAGTATTCCATTTATAGGTGTTGTATCTCCCGTAGCTATTATTATAAAGAGGTTGATTCGATCTATATGAATAATTATCATAATTTAGTCCATTTGGATTAGATCTATAGTAAGGACTAACATAAGTTCCATTGCTTCTATAATACCCACTAACATAACCAGCGTCAGCTTTATTTACACCAACAAACACGAATGCAACAACCAAAAACATGGTCAACAAAAATACTCTTTTCATATAAATTTTATTTAACAGTTATTCTTTTACACTAAATTGAAATTTTTACAAATACTGAAAAGTTTTTTATTTTTGTTTTTTAACTTGCATTTCTGCATCCTAAGCTTTTTTTAATTTTTGATTTTTAATTTTTAATTTAATAATGTACCCCCACCAGGAATCGAACCTAGATCTTCAGCTTAGAAGGCTGTTGCTCTATCCGTTGAGCTATGGAGGCATGTGTGCTCCGTGTAGGATTCGAACCTACGACCGTTTGCTTAAGAGGCAACTGCTCTACCAACTGAGCTAACGGAGCTTATTTTATGCAATATATTTCAGTCACATTTATCGAAAAATTTCGGGAGACCTCAAAACACAATTAATGTTAACAAAAATTCATTTAAAAGTCAATAAGCAAAACCATCAAAATATTTTTACATTTTTTCTTGTCCAAACATAAAGAAGTGTGAACTTCTCACTTTAATTTAATTCCTTATTTCTTCTTATCATCTCCAAACAATCTCATCTTGAAATAATTTAAAATAATTCCTTCAAGAACACTAACGCCTATGATAATACTCCAATCTAAGCCACTAATTGGAATGGTATGTAGAAGTTTTTGAAGTATTGGAACCTGCACACCTGCGACTAGCAAAACAAAAGCTATTAGGATAGACCAGTTCAGTATTTGATTTGAAAAAGTTTTTAGTGTAAACATACTTCCTCTGAATGATTTTACAACATAAGCGAAAACAAGTGAATCAAATGCAATCAATGCAAATGTAAAGGTTCTTGCTCTTTCAAGATCGCCTGTTAGATTATGTATCAAACAAAACGCGGCACATGCTGTCATACCTGAGACAAAAAATACTGCAAACATAAACTTCTTATACACTGGCGCTATCAGAGGATCATTCGGATCATCTGGCTTTCTACTCATAATACCCTTTGTGTCTTTTTCAGTTGTAAGCGCCATATCAGGAAAACCATCCTCAACTAAATTAATCCACAAAATTTGCGTTGGATAAAGCGGGAAAGGCATACCTAGTATAATTGTAATGAAAAATAGGAATAGCTCTGAAAAATCATCCGCCAACAGATACACCAAAACTCTCCTAATGTTATCCTTTGCGAGTCTCCCTTGCTCAATAGCGCTTATTATCACGGAGAAACTTTCATCCAAAAGTACGATGTCAGAAACTTCTTTTGATATGTCAGTTCCATTCTCCATTGAAATACCGATGTCAGCAGCCTTTAAAGCTGGAGCATCATTAACACCATCACCAACCATAGCAACTACCTCTCCGTGTCTCTGAAGAGCTTTGACGATTCTAATTTTATGCTCAGGAACAACTCTAGCAAAGATTGTTGCGCTACCAACTCGCTCAAAAAGTTCCTCATCACTCATTGCATCAATCTCACTGCCCTCAATCACACCTCTTTCTCCAACATTAATACCCAATTCATTAATAATTGCTCTAGCGGTATTCTTATGATCTCCTGTAATTACTACTGGTCTTATTCCTGCTTTCATTGCAAGTTCCACTGAACTTTTTGCATCTTTCCTAAGTGGATCCTTCAGCGCAATAAAACCAAGCAGATTAATGCCACTCGCTAATTCTTTTTTATTATTCTTGTACTCTTCATATTCTTCCAGACTAATATCTCTCCATCCGCAAGCTAAGACTCTCAATCCTTGCTCAGATAATCGATCCACATTTAACAATAATTTTTGCCCATAATCAGAAGAAATATCAATTCCACCTTCACCATTCATATCCACTTTGACAGATTTTTCTATGGTCTGCTCTGGAGCTCCGAGAAAATATATTCTAACTAACCCATCAACCTTAAAAACATAAGCTGCGTATTTATCCATAGAGTTGAATTGAAACTTTTCTAATAATTCATATCTTTTTTCTAACTTATCCCTATCAATTCCAGCGTTAATCCCTGCTAGCAATAATGCCTTGTCCGTGTGTCTTCCTCGTATCTTCCACTCACTAACTTTATCCTCTGGATTTTCAATATACGCCTCGTTAACAAGAGTTGCAATCTCTAATGCCTTAAAATGCGCTTCAGATGACTTCGGCTCGTACATGCTTTTCAAATCACCTTTCTCTTTAAGTAATTCCTGTGCCCCTGTAATAATATGACTCACCATCATTTTTCCAAGAGTAAGCGTACCTGTTTTATCCATACATATAACAGACACAGATCCCATACCCTCCGTTGCTGTTTTCGCAGTCGCGTATATTTGGAGAGGAGAGGATGCGTATACGATCTTTATTACTTCAATTGCATTGGTAGTAAGTGCTGTCCCAGAAGGTTTGTTGCCAGCAATTACGATTATTTTAGTTTTAGCAATGCGTCGCTTGTCACGTAAGAAGGCTTTGATCAGAAAATTAGACGCAACGGAGGGTATGGGATC
>JBHPHA010000053.1:0-3080 GCA_042569905.1 Patescibacteria group bacterium | reverse complement strand
GGCTTGTAATAAGGATTATTTCTCTTACAGAAACCGGAAAAATAGCTACATTGGAAATTCAAAATCAAAGATGAAAGATTATGGCTGTGCAATTAGCTGTGTTTCGATGGTTTTTTCTTATCACGGTGATAGAATAAATCCAGGTTCTTTGGCGAGAAAACCAATATTTTATTGGGATTTGATTAGCTGGCCAGGTGGTTCAGGTGTGGTGGGGCTTTCTGGAAAAGTTAAGTTGGTTCAGAATACTAGACACTCTGGCGTGAGTTGGGGGACTGTTGATAAGGAGATTGGAAAGGGGAATCCCGTGATTGTGTTTGTTGGTGCGAAGGGTAAGGCGGGTCACTATATTGTTATTCATGGAAAGGCTAAGAATGGTAAATACGTTGTTCATGACCCGTATTTCGGACCAAATTTATACCTCGATTCAACAATGCAACTTCTTTCAAAGCTTTATAGCGTTTCTATTTCTGAAAGAGCAATTGATCAGATGATTTTATATAGGTAACTTGGAACCTGTCTAAAATCTCCATATTCTACTGCGAAATTAAAATTTTGGCTGCAAAATACTCAAATTCAATCGGGTTATCCCTAATAGCCCTCTGCCATTTTTATTAGTGCCTTTTTCACAAGTAGCTATATGAAACTCAACATTTGTCACTGTTTTTATGAGTTCAGCGTGCGGATTTAATCGAGGGTTAGTGCTATAAAACCCATGAACATCAGAAAGAATAAAAACAGCATCAGCATCAACTAAAATTGCAACATGCGCTGTCAAATCATCATTATCTGTGAATTCCTCATCAATTTCAGCCGTTGAAACCGCATCATTCTCATTCACAATTGGAACAATCCCGAGATCCCAAGAGACTCTCAGTGTTCGTTTAAAATCAGTCAGATTCTTCTCATGACTAAAGGCAGCTCGAGTAATCAAATTCTGAGAAACACATACATCTCCAAAAGCCAATTGCCAGACCTGCATCAAATTCTTTTGCCCTACAGCCGCACAAACTTGCTTCAAGCCCAGATCGCTAGGATATTCATCAATTCCTAAAATCTGCATTCCACAGCCAATCGCCCCAGAGGAAACGAGAAGGACATCATACTCTCTTTTCTTAAGAGTCTTAATTTGAGTTGCAATATTTTGCATCACACCCAAATTCAATTCTCCATTATCTAAGGTTAAAACATTCGTCCCAACCTTAATCACAATTTTTTTCCAACCCAATTCGATACCCTCCTCTATCATCACTCCCTCCTATTCAATGAAGATGATCAATAAATAAACACACTATCTATACTAATTTAAAGAACTTCAAGAAAGTATACCCCATCTATCAAAAAAGTCAACAAAACTAACCTAATTTCTCAGCTTCAAGTTATTTATATGTCTGTCTTTATCCCTTTTTGTCTTTTTCTCAATATTTTTTTTAAATGCATCTGCAAGATCAATCCCAGTCTGATTAGCAATACAAATTAAAACAAACAAGACATCTGCCAATTCATCCCCCAAATCAAATTTATTATCAGATTTCTTAAAACTCTGCTCCCCATAAGTTCTGGTAATTATTCGAGCCACCTCTCCAACTTCTTCAATTAGTTGACCCAGATTGGTCAATTCTGAAAAATATCGAACTCCAATATGCTCAATCCAATCATCTACTATTTTTTGTGATTCTTCTATTGTTAATTCAGGCATATAAATAACTTGAAGCTGAGAAATTAGGTTAGTTTTGTTGACTTTTTTGATAGATGGGGTATACTTTCTTGAAGTTCTTTAAATTAGTATAGATAGTGTGTTTATTTATTGATCATCTTCATTGAATAGGAGGGAGTGATGATAGAGGAGGGTATCGAATTGGGTTGGAAAAAAATTGTGATTAAGGTTGGGACGAATGTTTTAACCTTAGATAATGGAGAATTGAATTTGGGTGTGATGCAAAATATTGCAACTCAAATTAAGACTCTTAAGAAAAGAGAGTATGATGTCCTTCTCGTTTCCTCTGGGGCGATTGGCTGTGGAATGCAGATTTTAGGAATTGATGAATATCCTAGCGATCTGGGCTTGAAGCAAGTTTGTGCGGCTGTAGGGCAAAAGAATTTGATGCAGGTCTGGCAATTGGCTTTTGGAGATGTATGTGTTTCTCAGAATTTGATTACTCGAGCTGCCTTTAGTCATGAGAAGAATCTGACTGATTTTAAACGAACACTGAGAGTCTCTTGGGATCTCGGGATTGTTCCAATTGTGAATGAGAATGATGCGGTTTCAACGGCTGAAATTGATGAGGAATTCACAGATAATGATGATTTGACAGCGCATGTTGCAATTTTAGTTGATGCTGATGCTGTTTTTATTCTTTCTGATGTTCATGGGTTTTATAGCACTAACCCTCGATTAAATCCGCACGCTGAACTCATAAAAACAGTGACAAATGTTGAGTTTCATATAGCTACTTGTGAAAAAGGCACTAATAAAAATGGCAGAGGGCTATTAGGGATAACCCGATTGAATTTGAGTATTTTGCAGCCAAAATTTTAATTTCGCAGTAGAATATGGAGATTTTAGACAGGTTCCAAGTTACCTATATAAAATCATCTGATCAATTGCTCTTTCAGAAATAGAAACGCTATAAAGCTTTGAAAGAAGTTGCATTGTTGAATCGAGGTATAAATTTGGTCCGAAATACGGGTCATGAACAACGTATTTACCATTCTTAGCCTTTCCATGAATAACAATATAGTGACCCGCCTTACCCTTCGCACCAACAAACACAATCACGGGATTCCCCTTTCCAATCTCCTTATCAACAGTCCCCCAACTCACGCCAGAGTGTCTAGTATTCTGAACCAACTTAACTTTTCCAGAAAGCCCCACCACACCTGAACCACCTGGCCAGCTAATCAAATCCCAATAAAATATTGGTTTTCTCGCCAAAGAACCTGGATTTATTCTATCACCGTGATAAGAAAAAACCATCGAAACACAGCTAATTGCACAGCCATAATCTTTCATCTTTGATTTTGAATTTCCAATGTAGCTATTTTTCCGGTTTCTGTAAGAGAAATAATCCTTATTACAAGCC
>JBHPHA010000052.1:0-3401 GCA_042569905.1 Patescibacteria group bacterium | reverse complement strand
GATTTCACTCAAGCAAACAAAAATCACATCCCCACTAAAAGCACTGCCTTTCTAAACTCATCTCAAACCACATTCCTCCTCCCAACCCCAGATCTAATTTGCATATTAGTATATTCGTATTTTACTTGCAATTCGTTATGCCTATTGACTTTCTTGTTAAAATATGGTAATATTAAATTTAATGAAAAAGTAACCTTTACTTTAGTCAATTAAATGTTAGACTGGAAATAAAGTGTTATAAGAGATACGTATATGTCTGTAAAAGCAACAAACAAACGAGCGCGATTTGATTATGAACTTCTTAAGAAATATGAGGCTGGTTTAGTACTGACAGGACAAGAAGTAAAATCAATAAGAACTGGGCATATGAGCCTTAAAGGAAGCTTTGTTACGCTAAAAGGAGATGAGCTATTTTTAACCAATGCTACCATTTCCCCATACAAATTTGCATCAAATGTTAAAGACTATGACCCAACAAGACCAAGGAAATTACTCCTAAAAAGATCGGAAATTGACTCCCTTCTAGGTAAACTAAAGACAAAGGGGTTGACATTAGTACCTATTCGAGTCTATACTAAGAAAAGGCTTTTAAAGCTCGAGTTTGCTATTGGTAAAGGTAAGAAGAAATTTGATAAAAGAGAGACTATCAAAAGGAAGGAATCCAAAAGAAAAACACAACGAGCACTTAAAAGTAACTAGTAAAAAAATTAAAATATAGATTTTAATTATTGAAATTTGATATTTAAAATTTATTTTATAAAATAAATTTGGGGCTGTTTAGCTTCGACAATTTTATACCTTAAAAACAAGCAAGTTGACCATTGTGGTTAAGTCATAAAACTAACTACACAAGATATAAGTGCAAACACTATATCAAAGGTAAAAGACGCATTTGCTAACGCATTTGCACCATCTTTTGCTTCCGCTTTAGCATAAATTTGCTTTAGCCATCAATCTACTGACTCCTAATAAGTAGAAATTGGTGCCAATCATTAGGATAGCCTACTAATATTTTCTTAATATTAATTGGCAAAACTATATTTAAGAATCGATTATTGATATTTGGCATATCTTTCACTCAATAATTTAAAGTCATTTATGACAAAAGATACGCTAAACTTGTAGAAACTTTTTAAGCCTAATTTTGGACATGGGTTCAATTCCCATCAGCTCCACAAAAATATTTAATCATGAGTTTAAATTTGCCAACTTTATAGATCATATTTAAAGTTGCAAACGGTAAACCCACATAAATGAGAAGACGTTATAAACCAAGACCAAAAAGACAACAGCTCAAAGCAAAGTATAGGACTAATGAACAAATTAGAGTCCCTTTTGTATTGGTTATTGACGAAAGTGGAAATAATCTCGGTAAACTAGCTACCCCAGAAGCTGTCGAATTGGCAAAATCAAAAGGGCTAGATTTGGTTGAAGTTGCACCTAATACCAAGCCTCCTACTTGTAAAATTGCTGACTACGGAAAATTCCAGTACATACAAGCAAAGCAGAGCAGACAGCAAAAAGCTAAGCAGAAGAAAACTGAGACAAAAGGAATTAGATTAGGAGTAAGAACTGATTCTCATGACCTAGGTTTCAAAAAGAAGCAAGCAGAGAAATTTCTAGGAAAAGGACACAAGGTAAAAGTAGAGCTTAGACTAAGGGGAAGAGAAAAAGCTCATCAAGAATTAGCTAAAAACAACCTAAGAAGTTTCGTTAGTAGCATCGAGGTTCCACATAAAATCGAAGAGGATGTTAAGAGATTTCCAGGAGGATTTAATATAATAATTGCACCAGAATAGTTTAGAACTTTGACCGTAGAATTCGTTTCTATATTCCAGGTTCGGTATTTAAAAATATGCCAAAGATTAAAACCAGAAAGTCATTAATTAAAAAAGTTAGAGTCACTGCAAAAAAGAAAGTAATGAGAAGGTCAACTAAGCAAAATCATTACAATAGTAAGCAGGATGGAAAAGAAAAAAGAGCTAAAAGAGGTGATAAAAGATTATCTAAAGCTGATGAAAAAAATGTATTAAAAGCAATTCAGTAGCTAGTAACCGGTAATTGGCTTTAATACTAATTAACAAGTTACGAGAAACTAGATTTAACTATATGAGTAGAATAAAAAGAGGAACAACTTCTTCAAAAAGAAGAAAGAATGTATTGAAGATGACAAAAGGTTTTAGATGGAGAAGAAAATCTCACTTTAGAGCAGCTAAGGAAGCTTTACTAAAAGCTGGTAAATATGCTTACAGAGATAGGAGAACAAAGAAGAGAGTAATGAGAAGACTGTGGATCATCAGACTTAACAATGCTCTTAGAGAATTAGGATTGAAATATAGCCAATTCATCAATGTTCAAAAAACTAAGAACGTTGAATTAGATAGAAAAGTTTTATCTCAAATGGCTATGGAAGAACCTAAGATTTTCGCAAAATTCATTGAAGAAATGAAGAAATAGATTACTTTCTATATATAAAAACAACCCATAAAAGGGTTGTTTTTTTGTTTGTGAAAAAAAATAAAAACGAAGGTGTTTTTTAACATCCTTCGTTTAACTTTCTCCATCTTCCTTAGAAGGTGCTTTTATTATTTTGTCTTATAAGCTCCATTATCCTAATGTCATCCTTGCGGCAAAAGATCTCAATTTCTCTCACGCCCATAGATATCGACGCAAGCAGTCCTACTACTAATGCATATTCCACTAATATTCCTGTTGTTCCCAAAAAAAGATTTATTTAAGCGTTAACTTATCTATCTCTTCCCTTTCATCTTTATTTAAAAATCCACTCAAAAAACCGCCAGGTATAAGAATTGAAAACACCGCGCTAAATATTACAAATGGTACCCACGGCATAAAAGCTTTGTAATTCGCCATCCACCAGTCAATCATGATAACACCTCTTTTAAATATGAATTTCCCAATACTCAATGATGTCTCCATTCTTTATTTTCCTAACATTCTGAGCATAAGGCTTTTCGCCTCCCTTTAGCATCCCTCTCATCACTCTAAACGCACAATTACAGCGCTCATGAATCTTATTGTTGCCCCCTGGAAAATATTCTGGCACAACTCTCTCCACCCAACGATTCAAGTACCCTCCTCCCAAGATATGTGGATGAATTTCATATCGTTTATCTGGATCCGCAAACTCTTCTCCGTATTTCTGCCTAAATTCAACCCATCTCCTTACATTCTCATTAGGAAACCATCCACAATGCATCGCTAAAATATAAATAGCCACTCCAGCAATAATAAGAATGCCTATAGTTGAAATAACTAGCATACTCCGCCAAAACAATAGCTCCATATCCATACCCCTCCTCTTGAAAATATTATTGTTAAAAAACTTTCCTCTTTTCAAAACCCATAACGATTAATCATAGCACAATAAAACAATATGT
>JBHPHA010000051.1:0-3650 GCA_042569905.1 Patescibacteria group bacterium | reverse complement strand
AAAAATAGAATAAAGGGAAGAATTAAAAGTGAAAAATTTACTGAAAGTTTTCTGTTTAATGTTGTTTATTGTGAGTTCAACTGCTTATGCAGCTAATCCATCAGATTGTGTTTCGTATGATGTTGGGTGCGTAAAGGACCAGTTCAATCTTGGTGCAAGTTCAAGCGATGCTGGAACTTGGGCTCCAGACAAAGGAGCAATCTTTTATTATGGTGGCAATAACATGTTTCAAATGCTTTTGCACTTTGATTCAGCTGCTATCTCATTCTATCAGAATAATCCTTGGGCTGGACTTGAAATAGATATCAATTTTCCAGATAGTATATTTGGAGAAATTAAGATAATTACTGATAATTCAGTTAAAGGTCCAGAAGATACAAATCCTTTACGTGATACAATTATTTCATTACCTGGAGAGGATCCAACAAGAGGACTTACTGTGATCAATCCATCAGCAATGAGTGCTGGTTGGAATACGTTCTCCTTTTTATTATTAGGGAATGTTCCTGAGGATACTCGCATCAAAGCAAGTATTCAGATTGTCGCCAATGCCTCTCACGCTCAGTTTATGAGTACTCTTTATGGGGAAAATGATAATCAATGGGCATATGATCATCTTTATGATTGGTTGGTTGTTCATAATTTGGGGTATAATTTTTCTTTCGGAAATGAGGTTTTTAAGTATTTTCTTATGGATAAATTTGATCAGGCGCCTGATCGTGAAGAAAGTGGAGATATTAGAATATCTTCGAGTACTTCGGGAGAGGGCTTATGCTGGAATACTGTTAATCCTGACAACAATGCGGTTCCATGCAATACATCAAACTTTCTGAGTATTGTAAATGAATCAACAACCCCTGATGATAACTCTGTTCAGGAGGATACAAACACATCCAATATTTCAGATGGAACTCTGGAAGATTGTATAGACGGGGAAAGAGATTGCTCGTTTGGCTCTGGCTATGAAACCCAGCCAACTGATAATGAAGACTCAGGAAAACCAAATTTTATCATCGAAGAAATCTGGCTGGAAACTACCGGCAGCACTGAGCAGTATTTCTTCGATCAAGATCAAACTATTCAAGCTTGCGCAAGGATAAAAAACAACGGAGATGCAGACTGTAATGCAGACTACATCAAAACCGGATTTTATCTTTCTGAAGGATTTAAAGAGGATTCCAGCAGTGAGCGAGTTTTTTTGGAATATGAAACTACTCAATGCTATAATCTGGAAGAAGGCGATACTCATACTGAGTGTATTGAGTTTAGTGCTCCTAATGAACCTGGCAAAGTTTTCAACATCGTGGCCAGTGCGGATGATACGGAGAGTGTTACAGAAAAGCATGAATCGGATAACTATTCGACCGAGGCAGTATTTACGGTAAATAGTTATTTTGATTTTACGATTAATTCTTTTTATATAACTCCTTCAAGCGGTAAATTTAAACCCACTGAAACTTTCTCTGCAACAGTAGCGGCTAAAAACAATGGAGATGATGCGCAGCAGGACATTAAGATTGGTTACTATATTACAGGAGGATCATATGGAAACAACTCTGTTTTAATTGGTACTGACAATATTGCTAACTACAACTTTAAAGAAGGAGAAACCAAGGAGGAAACTCTGACAGGGATTCAAGTTCCTTCTAATGCTAAGCAGTACTATATCTATGCTTGTATTGATTACAATAGTCAAGTAACTGAAACCAATGAATTCAACAATTGTTCAATTCCAATTCCATTTACAATGGATGACTATGCGTGGATGACCCAGGTTATCGATATGATAATGAATTAGGAGTTAAAAAGTTAAGGTATCATATTAATAAGCTGGTAATGCTTGATAAATTAATTTATTACTCAAGGAGGAAATTAAGTGAAAAAAAGTATTTTAGCAGTAATTTTTGTTTTGTTGGTGACTGGAACCGCGATGGCTACAACCTATGAAGGGCCGGTGGTAACAATGAGATTGCAAGAAATTAACGGAGTAACCAGAAGCTCTGTATTTCTTGGAGCTTCATATACAGCTTGCTCAACTAGTGATTGGTTTGCTTATGACGATTCTGATACTGGAATTGGTAAACTTTGGACTGCTATTATTTCAATTGCATATGCTCAAGGTAATGATATTAGAATTGTGGGTAATGGAGTTTGTGATCAATATGGCGTTGAAGGAATAAGTTATATTGATGTGTATTAGAGTGTTAGATTTCTAATGAAAAGTAAAACGCTTTCGAATAATGTTTCGAAGGCGTTTTTTTAATTCATATATAGAAGTAATTTGCTTTGTTGGAGTAATTCTTGTTTAATAATTCTCCAATCTACAGTTCGAAAGCTGTCCTGTACGCGGAGCAATATTATGAAAACGGCTTTACGAAGCTGTTTTTTTGTGTTTCGTAATTTTTAGATAGAGATACAAAATATCCAATATTAAAAAAAGGGCTTCAGGGTTTGAATTCGGGTTTTGTGTTTTTGGGTTGACAAGATGGGTTATTTTTTATACCTCTATCGGACGTTAGAGCTTTTTGTGATAAGATTTAAATGTAAATGAGTGATTAAATTATATGGAAATATCAATGAATAATAAGACGGAGAAACTAAAGCTTGAGGATTTTGGGTATAACACATTTTTTGAATCAAACAGGAAGATTATGGAATTGACAGAATATTCAATTGCAAGAGTTGTGGCTGAACGTAGAGGGGCATATATGGTAAAGAATTTAAGTGGCGAATATCTGACTAAGATAACTGGGAAACAGAGATTCAATGCTACAAAAAGAGAAGATTTTCCTGCTGTGGGAGACTGGGTATCTATAACTGAACTTGATAAAGAGAATGCTACCATACACAAGATTTTGCCAAGAAAAACAATACTGAGAAAAAAATACAGTGACAAGCAAGAGATCCAGGTTATTGCCGCAAATGTTGACATTGCGTTCATCGTTGAATCAGTGGATAGGGATTTCAGCCTCAATCGTTTTGAAAGATATTGTATGTTAGTAAATGAGGGAGGTGTTAAGCCTACTATTGTATTGAATAAAGTTGACTTGATTTCAGAGACAGAATTGAAAATGAAACTAAATGAAATAAAAAATAGATTCAATGATATTGATGTTATTTCAACTAGTACTATTACCGATCAGGGGTTGGATGATTTGGCAAATTACATAGTCAGTGGGAAAACTTACTGTTTCCTTGGTTCATCTGGAGTAGGAAAATCATCCTTAATAAATAAATTACTTAGAAAAGATACTATTAAAATAGGAGGGATTAGTGGCTATAGCAATAGAGGTAAGCATACTACCACAGGGAGGGATATGTATTTTTTGAAAAATGGTGGAATTGTAATTGATAATCCGGGAATGAGAGAGGTTGGGATGGCAGACGTAAGCGGTGACATAGGAGATATGTTTGAAGAATTAATGACCTTATCAGAAAAATGTAAATATGCAGACTGCACGCATATGCACGAGCCTGGATGTGCTGTCTTGGAAGCTGTTAAGGATAAGAAACTTGATGAGAATAAATATTCAAATTATATCAAATTAAAAAAAGAAACTGATTTTTTTGAATTAACGAAACTTGAAAAAAGAAGAGGTAATCGCAAGTTTGGAAAATTTGTAAAAAATTCATTAAAACAATCGAAGAAA
>JBHPHA010000050.1:0-3668 GCA_042569905.1 Patescibacteria group bacterium | reverse complement strand
CTATAATCTCTATGTTCCTTAATTTGACTCAACGCTATATCAAATCTTAGTTTACTTAATTCTTCCTTCTTCTCAACAAGAATTTTTTTCAACTCTTCGTTATTCTTTGTTCTTAGGTCTTTAGCTTTCATAATTTTTTTTCAATTAACAACTAGTTTTTTTCTACAAACTTAGTCTTAACACTTAATTTATATGAAGCTAATTCCATTGCTCGCTTAGCAACATCTCTTTCAACACCTTCCATCTCAAACATCACTTTACCAGGTCTTACTTTAGCTACATAATGATCAACAGCACCCTTACCTTTACCCATAGGTGTTTCATCACCACTTTTGGTCATAGGTTTATCTGGAAAGATTCTAATCCAAATTTTTCCACCTCTTTGGATATATCTAGTCATCGCTCTTCTAGCGGCCTCAATCTGCCTTGCAGAAATTAAGTCACCAGTTACAGCCTTTAGACCATATTTTCCAAAGCTAACCTTATCACCTCGATTCACCGCTCCTTTAATAGCTCCGCCTCTGTGAATCTTTCTATGTTTAACTTTTCTTGGCATCATTAACATATGATTGTATGTTCACTAACTAATTTATTTCTAATTATCTTATCGCTTGTCGTCAAAAACTTCTCCTTTATAAACCCAAACCTTAATTCCGATAGCTCCATAAGTAGTTCTAGCTGTATTTCTAGCGAAATCGATATCAGCTCTCAAGGTGTGCAAAGGAATAGTTCCCTTTGATAACCACTCTTTTCTTGACATCTCAGCACCTCCAAGTCTTCCTGAAACCTGAATTTTAACACCTTTAACATCTCTATTTTTATCAACTTGGTCTATTGTTGATTTCAAAACTCTTCTAAAAGGCATTCTTCTTTCTAATTGCTCAGCTACTTGTTGAGCTACTAAAGAAGCACTCTTTTCAAAATTCTTAACTTCTTTAACTTCAATCTTAAGATCAACTCTTCTACCTGCAAAAAAATTACTCTTAATAAATTTTGATAGATCCTCAATTCCACTTCCTCCTCTACCAATCAACACTCCTGGTCTAGAGGTTAGAATAATAACTTTTACTACTCCAGCTGATCTTTCAATTTCCAAATCAGCAATAGAGGCTGTCTTCCATTTTTTCATCACAGCTCTTCTCAACTGAATATCTTGTTTTAAATTTTTGGCAAAATCTCTTGTTGAAAACCATCTTGAGCGCCAAGTGGTAGTAATTCCTATTCTTAAAGATTTTGGATTAACTTTATGTCCCATATTTAGTATTTAGTCGAATTATTCTCGATTTATTTATCCATTTGATTTTACTAACTCGAATTTAATTCGACTGTAAATCAATCTATTTGGTTCTTCTTTTAACTATGAACTTATCACTATATCTCTTCTTCTTTCTGGTCTTTTTCCCTAGAGCATGTTTACCCCAAGGAGTTTTTGGATACTTCATACCAACACCTTGTCTACCTTCACCACCACCATGTGGATGATCAACCGGATTCATAGCTGAACCTCTAACTGTTGGACGAAATCCCATTTTCCTTTTTCTACCAGCCTTACCAATTCTTATTGCGTTATGCTCAAAATTACTTACTTGACCAATAGTTGCAAAACATTCTTCACTGAATAGTCTTATCTCCCCTGAAGGCATCTTTACTTGAGCCATACCGTCATCAATAGCCATTAGACTAGCATTTGAACCAGCACTTCTCACAATCTGATTACCTTTTCCAGGAAGAATTTCTAAACAACAAATAGTTGTTCCTGCTGGGATATTTTTCAATTTCAGCCTATTTCCAATCTTCGCTGGTGCATCTTCTTGAGTTAAAATCTCATCACCCTTCTTCACGCCTTCAATATTCAAAACATATCTCTTCTCCCCGTCCTTATAAACAACCAAGGAAATCAACGCGCTTCTGTTTGGATCTTTTTCAACTGATTCTATTCTACCAGGTATTTCGTACTTATCTTGCCTAAAATCAACCAAACGATACAATCTTTTAGCTCTACCACCCCTGTGACGAATTGATATCTTACCATTAGATCGCCCGGATTTATTATTTAATCCTACAACTAAAGACTTCTCTGGCTTCTTATCAGTCAGATTGTCAGGCTTGACGATCGACATGTTTCTTCGCCCAGCATTATTCTTTTTGTAAATTTTAATCGCCATAATATCTTAAAAAAAATTTAGAAAATTCGCTTGAAAAACAAATTTATTATTTCTTATTAGGTGTCTTCTTATAAATCTTCTTATCAAAACCTATTTCTCTACTAGCCTTTCTCTCGCTTTCTACTTCCTTATGAGGTTTTTTGTTCTCTTCTAAAACTTTTGATTTCTTTTCTACAACCTTTTCAACAGTCTTTTTACTTCCTTCAGTCTTTACAACTCCTTTTTCTTTCTTAACTTCCTTTTTCACTACCGCCTTAGCTACCTTTTTATCTTCAACTTTCTTAGAAACCTCTAGCTCATCTAGAGTTAACTGTATCTTTGAAGTTCTTTTTAGAATTTGAGTTGCTCTACCTTGAGCTCTTGGCATCCATCTTTTTAGTGTTGGACCCTCATTTACTGTAATTTCAGAGATATACAGACTGTCTTCCGCTAGTCCAAAATTATTCTTAGCATTAGCAACAGCACTATTCAATAACGCTGCAATCTTATCATTTGATCTCCTGAATGTGCTATCTAGCCTATATAAAGCCTCCTCTGTTTTACAACCTCTAATCAAATCAGCTGTATCACGCACCTTTCTTGGAGATATTCTTAAATTGTTTAATTTAGCTATAACTTTCATTGATATTAAAATCTCGAATTTATATTAACTGTTCTTCTTTCCAGAAAATTAAATAAATTTGAATTTACCTTAATCTTATTAAACCTTTGCTGCTCTAGAGGCATCAATTTCTCTTTGCTTAGCAGCTATATCAAGCTCTTTCTGAATTTTTCCACCATGACGTGAAAATGTTCTTGTGTGAGAAAATTCTCCTAACTTATGACCTACCATGTCCTCTGTTGTAAATACTGGAATAAACTTTCTACCATTATAAACATCAAAAGTAAATCCAACCATTTCTGGTACAATAGTACAAGAACGAGACCATGTTTTTATGTTTCCAGTATCACTAGGTTTTTTTCCTAGGATCTTGTTCAACACTCTCTCATCAACATAAGGTCCTTTTTTTAAACTTCGTGCCATATATTCTTATCTTAATTAAAATTATATACTTACATCCCTAAACTTAAGCTTCCTGAAAAAATTCAATCTTATCTCCTTTTTTCAATGTAACTATAGCTTTCTTGAATCCTGCTTTCTTACCAATAGTTTTACCAAATCTTCTTTTCTTTGATTTAATATTAATAATATTAACATCTTCAACTATAACACCATAGATCATCTCAACAGACTTTTTGACTGTCTTCTTATCAGAGTTAGCATGCACTTTAAAAACATATTTACCTGAACTTATCAAGTCATGTGTTTTTTCAGTAATTTGAGGTGCCAATAAAACATCGAAAAATTTCTCACTTCCAATAGCTCTCTTCACTGTAGCTTCAGTTTTTTTCTCAGCCTTTTTAGGTGCAGCCTTTGTTTTCTTAGTAACTACCTTCTTTACCTTTTTTACAGGCTTTTCCTCTTCTTTTTTATCCTTATTAAAAAATCCCATACTATTTAAA
>JBHPHA010000049.1:0-3717 GCA_042569905.1 Patescibacteria group bacterium | reverse complement strand
GTTAACAGTAGATGGTAATTCTACTGTTCGTGATGCCGTTTTTGGTAATGTTGGTACGATTATTAGCTTTAGAGTTGGAGCAGAAGATGCTGAATTTCTTGAGAAAGAATTTGAACCTGTTTTTATGCAAAATGACTTGATTAATCTTCCTAAATATAATGTTTACTTAAAGTTGATGATTGATGGTGTAGCAGGGGATGCATTTTCAGCCCAAGCTCTTCCGCCAGTTGACCTGAGTGATACTGCGGGAAATGAGGATATAATTATAAATAGTTCTAGAGAGCGTTATGCTAGTTCAAGGGCTGAAATTGAAGAGAAGGTGGCGCGTTGGAGTGGATTTCTAGATGAAAAATCAGTTGCAAAAATGAACGAGTTGGTGAAGCAGGGAACTAAGACAATACAAACACCAGCTGCAAAGAGAGCAACTCCTGAATTTGTAAAGCCTCAGGGTAGTAGGCAAGTATCAGGTGTTAGTCGCCCGAGTACTGTTGGTCCTAGGGTTGTTGGCGATAGCTCTATGAGTAGTGATGATAGGGCTGTTAAGGTTGTAGAGAAAAAGGAAGATGCTCCTTCTGTTGAAGTTGAAAAGCAATTGTATAAGACAAAATGTGCAACATGTGATACGGAGATTGAGGTTCCATTTAAGCCAGATGGCAAAAGACCAACTTTTTGTCGAGATTGTTTTAGAGATTATCAAAGAGCTGTTGCGAAGGTTCGTGATCAAGCGGATCCGGTTAAGTCTGCACAATCTAGTACTCCGCAATCTAGATCTGCACAACCTAGTACTCCGCAAGCTAGACCTGCACAATCCAGTACTCCGCAAGCTAGACCTGCACAGTCTACTACTCCGCAAGCTACTTCTGCACAATCCAGTTCTCCACAAGCTACTTCTGCACAATCCAGTGCTCCACAAGATACTCCTGTAAGATCTGCTGTTTCGCAACCTAGACCTATTCAGTCTGTTTCTGAAAAAGCTCAAACTAGCAAGGGTAGCAGTGCAAGCGGACAAAAAAGCGGACTGAACAAATCAGTTCCTCAAAGTAGTCCAAAGAGAGAAATTCTAACCTCTAGTATGAAGGATCAGGACACCAAGCACAAAGCTTATATTAGTGAGGATAAGCCCATGAGCTTGTCTCAAATGCAATATGTTGCACCTAAGAAGTTTAAGAGACTTGAGCCGAGAAGAGAGCCTAATAAATCAAGAATACAAGGTTTGATAAATAGGAATATGAGCAAGGGAAAAGAGGAATAAAATTTATAACAAAAAAGATTACTTTAGCTAATTGAATCTAAGGTAATACTATTGAATAAAAAAATGAAAGTACAACCATTGAGAGATAATGTTTTAGTGAGACCAGAAACAAAAGAGGAAAAAGATAAAACAGAATCCGGTATTTATTTGCCAGAAACAGCTAAGCCAGAAACTTTCAAGTAATTAAGGAATTCTCCTTCAGTAACATTAAAGTTATCTCCGAATTCACTTTTAAATTCTTGATAAAACCCTTCACTATCCAAAGTTTCTTTTTTCTTATTTAAAGTAGCTTTTGCAGCATCCTTGATCTCTTTCCAATAATCAATATCGAATTTATGATCCATGAAGGATTTTGCAATCTCTCCTTTTTTCTCCACTACATTAACATCTTCTAAGCACTCTAGAAAAAATTCAACAGAACCTCTTTCATTCAAGTCATCTCCATATAAATTTAAGATCTCTTCCCTGTGTATTATATCATTATTATTCTTTATTGTACATTTGATATCTACTCTTGCTTCTTCCAGAATTCCATCATTTTCTTGCTTTTGTACTTTATTTACAGATTCCTTGATAATTTGTCTTACTCTTTCCCTTGTAATGCCATAATTATTACCAATTTCATTCAATGTACAGCTTTTACCGCTCACACCAAACCTAGCTCTAACAATCTCCTGAGATCTCTCAGAAAGACTTGAAATAGCTGCATCCATTAACTCTTTAAATGTTCTCCTTTTACCGTTTGACATATTCTTAAATTAAAATTAAATTACAAATAAATTAAACACACAAAATCAATGAAATTAATCATCAAGATAATCTAGCACACTTTGCTATATCTTGTCAAGAGCTATTTCGTAAAAAACAGCAATTACTAGAAAATTAATCAAATCAACCGTCAAAGTAATCTAGCATTTTTTGAAAAGGTTGTCAAGACTGGAATTTTATTTTCATCTTAGCTATAATGAAATAACTTATGAATAATAATAAATCAACAAAAAAACGAAAGAATTCAGGTCTAGCACTGAGAACTCCTCCTCACAATGCGGAAGCGGAACAATCAGTACTTGGATCTTTAATGTTAGACAAGGAAGCTATTACAAAAATGGCTGATTTTGTTAATATTGGTGATTTCTACAAAGACGATCACAATACAATATACAAAGCTATTTTAGAGCTATATGAAGAAAAGGAGCCAATTGATGTACTTAGTCTCTCAAATAAGCTTGATGAAAATGGCAAGCTTGAAGAAATTGGAGGATCTAGTTACCTTGCATCTTTAGTGAATGTAGTACCGTCCGCGTCACATATTGTACATTACGCAAAAGTTGTTCAGAAGAAATCAATGCTTCGAAGACTAATTTCAGTAGCAAATACTATCTCAGAAATGGGATATTCGGAAACAGAGGATGTGGATAAGATTCTAGATGTAGCTGAACAGAAGCTTTTCGGAGTTTCTCAAAATTACCTAAAGCAAGATTTTGTTCCCTTAAAGGCAATTCTCGAAGACGCATTTAACAGAATAGACGACTTGCATAAAAATGGTGGAGAAACCAGAGGGGTTCCGACGGGTTATCCTGATTTAGATGGAATTCTCGGTGGACTTCAAAAATCAGACCTATTAATCCTTGCGGCCAGGCCTTCAATTGGTAAAACGACTTTTGCCCTTGATATTGCAAGAAACATTGGAACAAAAGCCAAAGTTCCTGTTGGAATATTCTCACTCGAGATGTCCTCAGACCAGCTAATTGACCGTATGCTGGCCGCTGAAGCAGGAGTTGACCTTTGGAGACTAAGAACAGGTAAGCTGCGCTCAACAGGAGAACATAACGACTTTGAGAAGATTAGTGTTGCTATGGGTGTTCTTAGTGAAGCACCTGTGTACATTGACGATACTGCATCCGCAAACATAATGGAGATGCGAACAATGGCAAGAAGGCTTCAAGCTGAACATAATCTTGGATTAATTATAATCGATTACCTCCAACTTATGGAAGGTAGAAAAAGCCATGGAGATAGTCGTGTTAATGAAATTTCTGAAATCTCTCGTGCACTTAAACAGCTTGCAAGAGAGCTGAACATTCCAATCATTGCCCTTTCTCAGCTGTCCCGTCAAGTTGAATCTCGCTCACCGCAGATTCCAAAACTTTCCGATCTTCGTGAATCAGGATCAATCGAGCAGGACGCCGACGTTGTTTTAATGCTCTACAGAGAAGACAGAGAAAAACCAGACACACCTAATAAAAATATCATTGATGTAATTGTCGCAAAGCATAGAAATGGTCCTCTTGGAAAAGCACAGATGTATTTCGAAGAAACATCCACGACTTTCAAGTCACTCGAAAGAGTTCATGGTGACGTTGTTGCCACAGCTCCAATGGAGGATTAATAAACAAATAACTAAATGTATCCAACATCTTTCAAAAACTTAATCGAAAATTTCTCATCCTTACCATCAGTAGGAC
>JBHPHA010000048.1:0-4031 GCA_042569905.1 Patescibacteria group bacterium | reverse complement strand
CAAAAACATCATTTCCACGAACCACAATATGACTATATCTATTGTCTATCCCCTTTTCTGGAATAGAAACCGCCCTCCAAGAATCACCATTATTCTCAGATACATATATCCCACCTAGTGGATTTACGCCTTTAATCTTCATTATATGATTAGTTGGATCCTCACCATCAAGCCCTACGAGAATCCTTTTTTCATCAACTATCGCAACTGATGTCGTACCTGTATTAGGAAGACCGTTAACAAACCTCTCCCAGCTACCACCTCCATCCCCCGAACGATAAAACCCTGCTGATTTCTCCACATCAGGCGTCTGTGGACCATTTGTAAGAACTGCGTACATCATACTCTCATCATCAGGACTAATCACGATACCATAGAATTCCGGATATGATCTTTCGTTGTGCCAAAATCCTTTTCGAATCCACTCCCAAGTCTTTCCGCCATCTACTGATTTGAAAAATGCATTATTTTCCGTCCCCACAAAAACCACATCTGGATTCGTCGGCGAAACCACTAAAGAATTAAACACGCTGTCACGATCATTCAAATGAGCTCCAGACTCAGGGCCCCTAAAATCATCATCCTTTGTCACTTTTCCATCGGGATGCAAAAAAGCTCCTGATTTAAAATGATCTTGATTTTTCTTAAAAATAATTACACCAACCGCAAGTAGTACGATAACAAAAATAATTGCTATTTTTTTCATTTTATTTTTACTAATCTTTATTACCTCAATCTTACCACTTTTATGTAAAAATAAAAAAAGCCGCTGGACATTACCATATGGCTCATATCTATTGATTAAACTCGTTTTTAACTTAGCCCTTGACTTTTATCAGCTTTTCTGCTAATATTAAGTTTCGAAATAAGTTCTATAGATTTCCGAAATTAAACCTTCGATGTTCTCTGGAGCCATATCGAAAGTTTAATTATTTTAGCACTGTTTTAGTGCACAAGAAATCAAATGAAAAATTCTAAACCTAAAAGAAGAAGAGGTAACTCTTCTAACAACAATAGCTTTTCTAATAATTCAGGAAGGCCTTTCAACAAAAGATCTAACTCAAGATCACGTGGTAAAAACAGATTTGGTGGCGACAAGATTGATATCAGAAAGTTTATCAATAAAGCATCAGTATCAAAAGCACCAGAGCCAATTAAGCTCGATCACTCCTTTAAGGACTTCGACTTTGCACAAGAGATTCAAAGGAATCTAGATATGATTGGTTATTCAGAGCCAACTCCAATTCAAGATCAGTCAATTAAGCCTATTATGAAAGGACATGATTTGCTTGGATTAGCTAATACTGGAACTGGAAAAACAGCTGCTTTCTTACTTCCATTGATTAATAAATGTTTCAATGATAAAAGTCAGAATGTACTGATCATTGCTCCAACCAGAGAACTTGCTCAACAAATTGATCAAGAATTCAAAAAATTTGCTAGGAACATGAAATTATACTCAGCAGTATGTGTTGGTGGAGTTCCTATTTTCAGACAAATTTCTGATCTAAAGAGAAAACCAAATTTCATTATCGGAACACCTGGTCGTCTAAAGGATTTGAAAAAAAGATCAAACATAAACTTCGCTTCATTCCAAAATATTGTTTTAGATGAAATCGATAGAATGTTAGATATGGGATTTGTTGATGAAATTCGTCGAATACTTGATGAATTACCTAAGGAAAGACAAACTCTTTTCTTCTCAGCAACCATGCCTTCAAAAATTGAAATTCTAGTTCAAGAGTTTCTAAATAAGCCTATTACAATCAAGGTGACAACTGGAGAAACTTCAGCAAATGTTGATCAAGATGTAATCAGAGTTGGAAGAGATCAGAAGTTTGATTACCTAAAAGACCTTTTGGCAAAGGAAGAGCAGAAAAAAGTTTTGATCTTCTCTAAAACTAAACGTGATGTTGATAAGCTGGCTAAGGGCCTTTTGGCTAGTGGCTTCAAAGCTGACTCAATTCATGGTGACAAACGTCAAAATCAACGTCAAAAAGCTCTAAAAAGATTCAAAGATAATCAGGTTAGCATTTTAGTTGCAACTGATGTAGCTGCTAGAGGTATTGATGTGGATAATGTTTCTCATGTTATTAACTTTACAGTTCCACAAACTTATGATGATTATGTTCATCGTATTGGTCGTACTGGCCGAGGTGGTAAAAAAGGTGTAGCGTTAACATTCGTTAACTAGAGGAAAAAAGAAAAAACACCCATTTAAATGGGTGTTTTTTTTATTTTGTCAAAATCACACTACACAAACAACTCAACCTTTCACTACCCCCATTGGAGTCAATTCAACCACACTATCCTCATAAACTCCGTTTGCATCTAGCGACATACGGACTTATTACTTAATACGAGGAATCTCGAACCAAAAAATACTTCCTTTATCTTCAATACTCTCAAATCCAACTACACCACCTTGAGCTTCGATTAGTAACTTAACTAGATACAAACTCACACCACTACCTTCATTCTTTCCCAGTGAAGCATTACTTGCTCTAAAAAATTTATTAAAAACCTCCATTTGCTCTTTCTGCGGGATTCCAATACCGTTATCCTGAATAGAAACTCTTATGTTCTCATCGGTTTCAAAAATAGTTATATTAATAGAACCTCTATCCTCTCTACTGTAGACAGTAGCATTATCCAGAAGATAATAAATCACCTTATTAATTATCTTTTTTTCAATTAAAATTAAATACTTTGACTGACTTTGCTCAAAACTAACAGTAATATTTTTTGATTCAATCTTTCCCTTCAATTGAATAAGGGTTTTTTGAATCACTTCTACCAAATCAATTCTTTCACTTCCTAGTCTCTTGTATTTCTTTTCCTTCTCTATGAAAAACAAAAGGTTTTCAATCATCACACCAAGATTAATTATTTTTTCATATATTTGATTTATATGTTTTTCCACCTTAATATCCTTCTCCATCACCTCCAAATTCCACTTTATAGATGTAACCGGGGTTCTTAGTTGATGAGAAATCATATCAATAAATTCATGTCTTTTTTTCAAAAATCTATTTTCCCTCTGGCAGTAAAAAATTATCCCGGCAGTAAAAAAAGTTAAAACAATGACAATTAAAATGACTTGGTATTCCAAACTCAAAACAAGTGGGGCTACAAAACCTTTTATTTTAGAAGTTGGAATTGATGTAACTACTGACCAGTGCCTGTCTGAAAAAATATGCGCTGGCACATAGGTAGCTAAATGTTGCTCACCTTTATAAGTATATTTTTTAACCCCTGCTAATCCAGATTGTGAATTCACCGCCAAATCTTGCCATCCAGAAGATTCGGAAAACACATCTCTCATATACTGATCATTCTGATTACGACCTACGAAATCAGAATCTGGATGATAAAGAATATCCCCATTATCATCCACCAAGTAAATAAAGCCACCCTTATTCTCTGCAATATCTTTCAAATATGTTTCATATATCTCGTCGAAATATATGGCACCACCCAGTGTACCTATAAACTTGTTATCATCATCATAAACAGGAACATGCACTGCTGTTAGGTATCTCTCATGATCTTTATATTGAAACATTATAGCTCGACTCATAACAGAATCATGATCTGCATCATTGAGAATTTTTTGAATATACGAATACTTAGTAGCATCTACTCCCACGATACTATCAACTACACCACAGTAAAAAATACCGTCTGAATTCAATCTACCTAAATTTCCCAACTTATCAGACACAGAGATGTGCATCTCCTTTAATTTTCTACCGCACTCCTCAGTACTGCCATATCTAACCTCAGACACCTGTGACATTATAGTAAGATGATCCACAACACAATCAATTTCCTCCTGTAGTGATCTAGAAATTTCCATAGCTAATTGCGTCTCCGCATCACTAAATTGATTCTCAATAGTTTCCTCTATCTGCCCCTGAGCACCCTCACTCAAAAACCAAATCAAAAACATGGAAATAACGGAGGTTGTTACAATTATACAAGTAATTATTTTATTTATTTTTTTCATACACTTTTTTAATATAATTTTT
>JBHPHA010000047.1:0-4041 GCA_042569905.1 Patescibacteria group bacterium | reverse complement strand
CGATTGGTTTTTGGTGGGCTATGTCATGGTGGGTAATTGCCCCGAGTACAATTTCCAATTTAGTAATTTCATTTTACCACGAAAAAATTGAAATAAAAATCACCCCGAAACAATTATGTTTCAGGGTGAACTGTTTCAACACCTTTACTGACTATTTAATTTCGTCAGGCATTCCTCTAGTAGCAATTTTCGATATCCAGTTAAGCGGAACTCGCAGTAACCTAGCTACACGCTCCGGGATTTTAACGATGAACTCACCAAAGGTCTCAATAAGAATATGTATGGGCCATAGAAAAATTAAACTGGAAATAATATCCAGGTTATCCCTGGCATTTGTAGATTTGAATATGAGGCCATATTCATTCATTATCTTCCTCAAACAAGGAAGCATTTTGCCATCTTTCACACCCCCGAAATTTTCCACTTCAATCTTTTGCTCATCAGTGAGTGGAGTCTTAAATTTATTCCCATACCTATCCACTCCCTCCAATGCATCATTGACGAACTCGTCAAAATTCTCCTTATTTCTCTTGGCTATTCTCCGCACATTAACATACCAAAGAGGAAACAAGGTCACAATACCACATCCAACATAAATAAGAAAAAATTTAACAAAAAATTTACCAGCTTCCAGTAAGGAGACCCAAAAGCCTTCAACTTCCGACGCATAGCCTGACCCCAAAGACACCAAGGCAAAAGCAATCAACAAGGCTACGCCAGACACTCCGTCATGTCTATCATCATAATCAGCCATGGATGCGATCGAAATCACAAAGCAAAGTGTACTCGGGGCAATTACCCACCATGACATAGCCCACCAAAAACCAATCGGCTCAAGAAAAAAAACAAAAAGAGCGGAAATAGGATCCATAACAATTCCTCCATTCGAAATATTTAAAAAATACATTCAACAAAAACTGCTAGCCCGAAAAACTATCCTTTCATAGATCACCTCCTTACTTTCAGATCATTGTTCTTATTTTTTTTCAAAAAACTTACAACACTTTTGTTGAGTTACTCAACACGAAAGAATATCATAAGTGCAATTATACGTCAACACTTAAATAAACTAACAGGTACTTATTCACTTAATCACAAACTACTACATTTGTAAACAACTAACTACAGAAAAATTCAATCCTTACATTTGAATATAAAAAAACAACCCATTGCTAAAGGGTTGTTTTAAAGCTATATCAGTCACGAAATTCACATCTTATTTAGTTAAAATATTTTCAAACATCTCATCCATGATTCCAATCATTTTCTTATCATAATTTTTCGGAGCTTCGTATGAAATAAATCCTAATGACGTGCTACTTACAAAATATTGTTCTCCTTTTTCTTTGTAACAAATTATCCAAGTAGCTTTTTTCCATCCATATCCATGATATGACTATCTAAGCGCTTTTTAGTTAAATAATTCTGTGCTTAAGTACTTCTCACCCCTATCAGGGAAAATTGTCACAATCACACCTTTATCGATTTTTTTAGCAACCTCGGCACTAGCCCACATAGCTGCGCCACTAGACATTCCCGTGAAAAGCCCTTCCTTTTTTGCCAACTCTCTTGCCATCTCAAAAGCATCTTCATCAGCCACGTCAATAAACTCGTCAATCTCTTCTTTATTGTAAATTTTTGGAACAATTGCATCACCCATATTCTTAAGACCTTGAATCTTATGACCCGCTCCCGGATAAGCACAGATAATTTTAATATCTGGATTATACTCCTTAAGCTTCCTAGAAAGACCCATTAAAGTTCCTGAGGTTCCCACGCTAGCTACTAAATAATCAATCTTACCTTCAGTGTCTCTCCAGATTTCCTCAGCTGTTGTTTCATAGTGAGCAGCAATATTACTATCATTTGAAAACTGGTCTAGCATGAAATATTTTTCTGGATTCTCTTCTACCAACTCCCTTGCTTTCATTATAGCTCCATCAGTTCCACTGCCTGCCTCAGTTAATGTGATTGATGCACCAAAAGCACTAATCATTTTTCTACGCTCAACAGAAACTGCCTCACTCATAACAATTTCAACATCGAACCCTAAAACGGCACCGATCATAGCAATTGCAATTCCAGTGTTTCCAGAAGTAGGCTCAATGATTATCTGCTCCTTTGTTAAGGACCCTTTCTCCATTGCATCATTTATCATTTTTAAAACTATTCTATCCTTAATACTACCTCCTGGATTAACTCCCTCAAGCTTTGCAAGCAAAGAAACTTTTTTATTTGGATTTAGATTATTAATTTTAACCAAAGGCGTTCCACCTATCATATCCATTACATTTTCGTACAACATATATTTATAATTTATTTCAAGTAATTAAAAAATCTCGATTGTCTCGAGATATTTGTTTGCGTTTAGTTATTGACAGTTTATCTATCAGCACATATATCTCGAAGTATGAAAACTAAAACAGCAACATCTAATGTTGATTTGTGCTTGCTTTTCGTTGCTTAAGTTTAATTGAATCATACTAACGATACTGCTATCAATGAATATTTTTTATTGTAATTATAATATACATCATATTTATAAAAAATAAAAGAGCTGTAAATATGTGATATTATCACTTCTATTTACAGCTCTTAACTACGGAGCAAGAAAAGTTATTTGCCCGCCATAATCTTCAAAATAGTATCATCTATATTTTGAAAACCAATCATGTCAACTGTCCAGAGATTCTGAATAGTTTCCTCGGGTGTTTTTCCGATAATACCATCAAGGCTATCAATGGAAAATCCATCCTTAGCAAAAAGCGCTGCTCTTATTGAAGATCTTACTGCACTCGCCACCTTCAGAGAACAACCACTCTTTGCACCATCACAAATAATTCCTGCAATATCACCGACGACGCTATTAATAGCGCAACCAATCATATCAATATCTCCGCCTTCTTGATACACTATAGCTGCTGACGCTCCAATACCTGCTGCAATAGCGCATCCACAAGAGGAGGAGAGTTTTCCTAGAAAGCATTTCACATAAGAATTAATCAAGTGTGAAAGAGCGATGCTTTCTTGAATCACACGAGAATCTATACACTGTCTTTTTCCATAACAATAAGGAACAAGAATAGCTACTATTCCCTGATTACCACTTCCTCCACTACTCATTACTGGCAGAGAAACACCAGCCATTCTTGCATCAGTAGCTGAAGAAGCTACTATCTGAATACCTGTCATAATATCATCAGACAATATTCCCTTTTTCACGAGCGATGCAAATTGACTGCCTACTCCTTTCATCTCCCTTCCAGCATCGGAAATCTTCATATTAATAGCCACACCTTTTTCGATGTAGTCTCGATCAGACTCATCAATACCCCTAGAGACTTCGATCAAATCAGCAAAACTTATCTTGCGAAGAACGTTGCGATAGTCTACATTAAAAGATTCATAATGTGCTGAATTATTTTCACCAAAAATATGAGAGAGATCGATAATCTCAGATTCTCCTTTTCGACAAATCAACACATTAGTATGTCCATCAGCAATAATCGCGATACCATATTCATCACCGCTTTCCACCCTAGCTTCAATACGAAGAGAATCCCAAGATCGATCAAATGCTAACTGCACACAATCACTGGACAATAGTTGCATTGCTTCATCCACGTCACTATCAGTAACTTCACGAAGAACCTCGAGTTTCAATTCTGGCTTTCCGCAAATCGCTCCCAAGGCGGCAGCAACTTGACTACCCTTTGCGCCCCTTGCATTAGGAATACTCACTGCTATCCCGTTTTTAAAAGAGCCCGGATCTGTGGTCACTCTAACTCGACTAATCTCCACATGCTTACTATTACCATCTGAAAGTGCATACCGTGCCAAACTACAAGCAAGTGCTACCGCAACTGGCTCGGTACAACCCATTGCAGGAAAAACTTCATTCCGAAAAACCTCTTTTAAGATATTCATATCTTACTCCATTATATGAGCTCGAATAATTATCAAAACTATTTAAGCCTTAGAAGTTCACTAGATATTTATACAAAATATCCACCCATCCTTTCTTCTGCCTCCTTTTTAGCA
>JBHPHA010000046.1:0-4208 GCA_042569905.1 Patescibacteria group bacterium | reverse complement strand
CTCCTATGATTCGAAAAAACTTTCTCAAGTAAGAGAGTTCATTCAGAGCTTGGATTTTCGTGATTTTTCTATTGAAATGGAAACGGGAACGGGAAAGACTTATGTTTACCTGAGAACAATTTTTGAGCTGAATAGGAAGTATGGACTCAAGAAGTTTATTATTCTTGTCCCAAGTGTGGCGATTCGTGAAGGTGTTTTGAAAACCTTGGAGCAGACAAGGGATCATTTTTTGGATTTGTTTGAGGGTGTCGGATTTGGATATTTCTCCTATGATTCGAAAAAACTTTCTCAAGTAAGAGAGTTCATTCAGAGCTTGGATGTGCAAATCATGATTATGACTATTCAATCTTTCAATAAGGATGCAAACATCATGCGTCAAACCCCAGACAGGTTCAATGGGGAGAGTCCTTTAGATTTAATTGCAAGGACTAATCCTGTTGTTATTATGGATGAACCGCAGAATATGGAATCGGAGCTTTCCAAGTCTGCAATTTTGGATCTGAATGCACTTTTTCGGTTGCGATATAGTGCTACTCACAAAAACAAGCACAACCTAATGTATATTTTGAGTCCTGCTGATGCATACAAAAGAGGTCTTGTGAAAAAAATTGAAGTTTTTGGTGTGAAAGAAAATGAATCAAATGAATTTGTTTTTGATGTTTCAGAGATCAAAGCGAAAAAAGATGGAATAAGGGCAATGGTTAGGTTAGAGGCTAATCAAAAAAATGAATTTGTGAACAAGGAATTTTTGTTGAGGAGTGGAGATGATTTGATTCGAAAAACTAAAAATGAAAAATACAGGGATATCTTTGTTAATGAGATAAATGCAAAGGATGGATTTGTTGAGCTGTCTGATGGGGAAATTTTTAGGGCGGAAGAAAAGAATGAGGAGAATAAAGAGGAGATTTTCAGGACTCAAATAAGAGAGACAATAAAAGCACATTTTGAAAAGCAGAATGATCTAGGTAAAAATATAAAAGTCTTATCTTTATTTTTCATTGATAAGGTTGCTAATTATATTGAAGATAATGGATTGATAAGAAAAATATTTGTTGAAGAATTTGAAAAACTAAAAAGTAGATCAGAATTTTTTAGAGATACTGATGTTGAAAGTGTTCATAACGGATACTTCGCTTGCTCGAAGAAAAAGGGAGAAATGTTGTATAAGGATACTACGGGAAAAACTTTGGCGGACAAGGAAGTGTATGATTTGATTATGAAGGACAAAGAAAGACTTCTTTCTTTTAGTGAAAAAACTTGTTTTGTTTTCTCTCATTCAGCCTTGAAAGAGGGTTGGGATAATCCAAATATTTTTCAAATATGTACGCTAAAGGAAACCAAATCTGCCTCTAAGAAGAGACAAGAGATTGGAAGAGGTGTTAGGTTGGCAGTGAATTCTGATGGGGATAGGATTTTTGATCGAAATGTTAATATCTTAACTGTTATAGCGAACGAAAGTTACAAAGATTTTGTTGGAAGCTTGCAGGATGAGTATTTCGAAGCGGGATATAAGGAGTCTCCAGATGCAAGCGATGCCAGAAAACGGGTGGATGTTAAATTTAGATATGACAAAATGGCTTTGCCGGATGACTTCTTGGAGTTGTGGAACAGGATAAACAAGCGAACAAGGTTTAGTATGAATTTTGATAATAAAGAATTGATAGAGAAATGTATTCAAAATATTGATAATAACTTGAATGTTGATAATTTAGCTATTAGAGTTGAGCGGGTGGATATTGATTTTGATGGTGATGGAAAATTAAAAACCAGATATCAAGGAGATTTGCTGGGTGAAAAAATGAATAAGAAAATATCTTTGGATAATTTCATTAAGAGAATTGCCAATCAATCAGATATTACTAAAAAAACTGTTTTTGAGATTCTTGAGAGGGTAGATAATTTTGATCTTATTTTTAATAATCCTGAAGAATATGTTCGAGGCATTATCTTAATAATCAAAAATTCTTTAAATGAAATGCTGATCAATAATGGTTTAAAATACTTCCCTGTTAATGATATTTGGGAAATCGAAATTTTTGAGGATTTGAAGGGATATGAAAATAAAGTGTTGGAAAGTGAAAAATCTGTTTATGAAAAAGTCGTATTTGACAGTGAAGGAGAAAGGGAGTTTGCTGAAAGCTTAGAGGAGAGTAGTAAGGTTAAGTTGTTTTCAAAACTTCCTCCAAAGTTTGTCATTGATACTCCGTTAGGGGAGTATAATCCTGACTGGGCTATTGTTATGACTAGTGTGGAGGGTGAGAAGCTATATTTAGTGAGAGAAACAAAGTTTGGCATTGAAATGAAAAACTTAAGACCAAGCGAACAGCAAAAAATATTGTGTGGTCAAAAGCATTTTAGTGCAATTGGAGTCGACTTTAAGGTTTCAAAGGAGAAAGACTTAAGGGATTTATTGTAAAGAAAATTTTGAATTAAAATGTGATTTATGGAATTAACAGATAAGCAAATCAAGGAATTTCAAAAAATATACAAAAAGGAATTCAGTGAGGAAATTTCTTTTGAGGAGGCGAGAGATGGAGCATCGAGACTTGTTCAATTGATGAAGATGATTTATAAGCCAATCAAAAAAAGCGATTTGGAAAAATTAAACAGAGAAAAATGATTTATCTATCAAAAACAGATTTCAAGGAATATTTAATTTGCTCAAAATGTCTTTGGTTGAAAAAGAAAAGACCAGATGATTATGTTGCTGGTGAGTTTTCTGCGTTTCAAAAAAAGCTTATCAAGGATGGTTATGAAGTTGAGGAATATTTTAAAGATTTTTCCCCTGAGGGCGTGTTAGTTTCTGAGAATGGTGAGGATGCTTTGAGAAGAACAAAAGAATTGATTGATGAAAAAAAGACTATTTTTCAAGCTACGTTATTAACAAGGGAAAATATTTTTGTTAAAATTGATGTTTTGAAATTTAATGATGAAAGTGAAAGTTGGGATTTGTATGAGGTGAAGTCTGGATCTAGTATTAAGACAGATTTGAAACATAATCATATTAAGGATATAGCTTTTCAAAAGATTGCTTTGGACAAGTCAGGCATTAAGGTCGGAAAGAGTTTTTTGGTTCATTTGAATAAAAAATATGTGAGAAATGGTGATTTGGATCTGGAAAAGCTTTTTGTTATCAATGATGTTTCTGATGATGTAAGAGATATTCAAAAGGAAACTGAGAATGAAATTGGAATTGCTTTGAGTTTACTGAAAGAGGATGACATGGATGTGCGTGGATGCGGATGTATCTACAAGAGTAGTGGTCAAAGATGTGATTGTTTCAATTTTTTCAATCCGGAGGTTCCTGATTATTCAACAGGTAATATTTTCTTAGGTAATAAATTAAAGGAGTTGGTTAACGATGATATATTTGATCCAAAAGATGTGGATGATGATTTCAATATGACTAACAATCAAAAAGAGAAAGTTGATTTGCAAAAAAGTGGAGTTTCAAAAATAGACATACAAGCAATCAAGAGCAAGTTGGATAATTTGGAATATCCTATTTATTTCTTTGATTATGAAACATTTGGAAAACCAGTTCCTTTTTTGGATGGATATAAAGTTAGTCAGCAATTAGTATTTCAATATTCATTACATGTTTTGCAAGAGAATGGGGAAATTGAACATTTCGAATATCTTGCTGATAACCTAGAGAATGCCACAAGTGAATTGGTTTCTTCACTGAAAAACAGCATCGGTTCAGTTGGAAGTATTATTGTTTGGTATGAGTCTTTCGAAAAGGGGAGGAACAAGGAGCTGGCTGAGCTTCATTCTGAATCAAGGGAATTTCTGGAAGATATGAATTCAAGAATATTTGATTTGATGAAGATATTTAAAAAAGATTATTTGCATCCTGATTTCAAAGGAAGTGCATCAATAAAAAAGGTTTTGCCAGTTATAGTTCCGGAGCTTTCTTATAGCGATATGGAGATTCAAGACGGAACAATGGCAATTGAAGCTTGGGGAAAAACTATTTTTGATACTGTATCAGAAGAAGAAAGGGAGAAAATCAGAAAAAATCTTTTGAAATACTGTGAATTAGACACATTTGCAATGGTCAGTATATTTGATTTTTTAAAAGACTTGATTGAAAGAGAATAGTGAGTCAGGGTGTAGGATGTAAAAAACTAATTAACAAAAACTTCATAAAAAATTTATTTTTGCTGAATGAAAGCTACTGATAAGGTAGTTTTTTGATATTACAA
>JBHPHA010000045.1:0-4414 GCA_042569905.1 Patescibacteria group bacterium | reverse complement strand
ATGGTGGGACTTATTTTTACAATTATATTATTTACTTTGATTCTTGAATAAAAACAAGAATGTGGCTAAAAATCCCACACCAAGTCCAATCAGAGTTCCAGCTGCTACATTATCTATAATCAATCCCACTCCAATACCAATAAACAAACCTGCAGAAACAAGTAATTTACCAATTTTTTTGTCTTTTTTCATTTTTTTATTTTTATACAATTAACATAAAGTAAGTGGTTTAATATCTGAAATACTTACTATTCTCTTTTCTAAATTTATTCATTTTTGGAGTTATAACTAATCTACAATATGCCTTATCAGGATTTTTCTCATAATAATTATGATGATACTCCTCTGCCTCATAAAATTCCTCCAACGGAACAATTTCCGTAACAATCTCACTTTCATAAATACCCTCTTTTTTTAATTTATCTACTGCACTCTGAGCAGCTTCTTTTTGATCATCATTATAATATAAAATAATTGAGCGATATTGCGTCCCAACATCATCACCTTGTCTATTTAATGTAGTTGGGTCGTGAATAGAGAAGAACATACTTAATAATTCCTTAAGTCCGATAATAGTAGTATCATACTCCACTCTTACTACCTCAACATGACCAGTCTTTTCAGTTAACACATCCTCATACGTGGGATTCTTTGTATGTCCTCCAGCGTAACCAGGCATAACTGACTTAACTCCCTTAATATGCGAAAAAATAGGGTCTAGACACCAAAAACACCCTCCCCCCAAAACTACTCGCTCTATGCTCTCTTTATTTTTCATATTTTTTAGGAATAAAATTTAACACAATTGAATTAATACAATATCTTTTTCCAATTGGCAATGGACCATCATCAAAAACATGCCCTAAATGAGAATCACATCTTGCGCAGACAACCTCTGTGCGCCTAATTCCCAATGAATAATCACTCTTCTCGATTATATTTTCAGGATCAATAGGCTCAAAGTAACTTGGCCAGCCCGTACCTGAATCAAATTTAGCGCTTGATTCAAACAAAGCAAGATCACATGCTGCGCAATGATATTCACCCTCCCCCAAATTCTTCCAGGCACACGAAAAAGCTCTCTCCGTCCCCTTTTCTCTCATTATGTGATATTGCTCTAGAGTAAGGGTCTTTTCCCATTCTTTATTTGATTTTGTTATTTTTTCAATCATATCTTATTAGAAAAATAAACTACCTATTTTCATCTTAACATTTTCAAGATGAAATAAAGATGAGAACCATACGATTCCCATTCTTATCTTTCAATATAAAACATTCCTTTCTTAATATTATCCTTAATTTCCTCGCCTACATCAGAATTCTCGGATATTCTTTTCAAAACATCATTTCTCCAAATTTCATTACCAAAATCCAATTTTCCATCACTAGAAACATTTAATGGGATTAACTCAAAATTGAGACCTTTCTGCGAAACAGAAACATTTACAGCTAGCTCATTTTTCACATCCTCTGAAAAATATTGATCGAAAACAAAATTACCTAAAGAATAGAAAATCACCTTTCCCTTATAAATCTCGACTGGTTGAATCACATGCGGGTGAGTTCCTATTATCAAATCAGCACCACTATCAATGAACTTGTGTGCATTTTCATTTTGTCTTTCCGATTGACTCAACTCATACTCTGGACCCCAGTGAGCATAGACACTAACAAAATACTTCTTACTAAGCTTTTTGATGATATCACTAACCTCATCGATATTGGGACCAGCAAATGCATTATAATTCACAAAAGCAATATCTAGACCATTAACATTTCTAGATATGTGAGCATTGTCACTATCCACTGGATTACCGAAATATTCAATATTATTATCACTCAAAACACGCATCGTTTCATTCAGTCCATCCTCCCCAAAATTAAGAACATGATTATTGCCCAAACTAACTAAACCGATTTTATTCTGTCCCAGGAATTCTATTGTATTTTTCTTATCAAAAGTAAACTGAAAATGATTCCTTTCATTATTCTTTGTATTCAGCGAAACGGTATCTTCATTTGTAATAGACCCCTCTAAGTTAGCCACGGTTAAATCACTGTTATCAAATATACTTCTAATATTTTCAGTAAAATGACCAACTCCATATCTATCCAGAAGAACTCTATTATACCGGTCAAGCATCAAATCTCCCACAAAAAAAATATTGACACTTTCACTATCACTCAATACGCTATTAGCATTTAACTCCTTATTTTCATCTTTAGGTATAGCTCTATCAAAAAACAATGCATAACCACCAATAGTGGTTGCAGTTAAGATACCAATTATCAATACTGAGAGAAAATTATTCATTATTTTTACGCACCATTTAAATTCTACTTAACATTATACAATAAATCATTGAAATTATAAAAGATATCAATTTAATATTCTTTTAACTATCTCGCAATAAAGAGCCTCTGTCAATAGTAAAACCCCGCCAAACATGACCGGGGCTTTAGCTCAAGCTTAACTATATTATTCTGTTTTTCATTCCAAAAGTTCCACAAAAATAACATCCTTGGTTGCAACGATTTCATCCGCTTTCATATTTCTAAAGTTACCATAAATATCAGTCATAACCACATCTCCCTTAATTTCCTCTGGTACTGCATAATTCCCCCACAAAACATAAGCGACTTGATCACCATCAATAAACTTATACTGACCAATTACTGACGTAGATCCCTGGTGGTCATTTAAATTATCGATGGACTCATCCTTAATAATTTCAATCTTGTCGAAACTATTCAACTTCTTAACTAAGTTAATATACGCCTTATGTGTTGAATTATTTTCAGTTCCCAGATTAAACTCCTTAAATTTTTCCATCTTATCTTTCTTGTCTTCCATATTCTTATCATCAAACTTCTCCATCAAATCACCATCATTTTTTTTATTTTTCTTGATATCCATCTCAAATGCCTGATCCCAATGTATCCAGTTTTCAATTAAGAATATTTTATCCGCTCCATGCGCTAAAGAAAAAACACTCGATCTCACTAGCATCTCATCAAAACTATTCAGATTTCCAGGACTGCGCATAAGGTCTCCAAACTGAGCCTCGGTTACCCATATAGGCTTATCACCCAAGTCATATTTATCCAAAAACTTCTTAAATTTAATCACATACAAATCCTCAGCATTCTCATCAACTGATACTGCATGAATATTTGCTATATCAAAATATTCTCCTCCTCCCATTTCAAAAATAGGAGTCCAAAAATCTACAAACTTCTTATGCATTCCAGCCATTCCTCCATGCGCGACTTTTGCATCCGAATCAGATTTCTTAATCACTTCATATGAAGTTTTCAATATATTAAAATACTCTTCAGAAGTTCCCACAAAAAATTTAAGGTCTTCCCCTGCTCCGCCAATTGAACCGCCTTGCATTGCTGGCTCATTCATAATCTCCCAATATTTAACAGGAGTCCTCAGTCCTGGAGCATCATCAATCCCATCTCCGTCATATCTCTCAACTACCTTCTCCAAAAATTTCGCGTACGCACCAAAGTCACAAGGAGTTCCAAGCATTAAATCCTCGTCACCGCCCTTAAGATGACCAGTAGCTTCATACTTCTTTCCATTATGACAAGTTTTTTGATCCCAATTTGCATAAGGCCAAATCATAGCCAAATTATACACGCCACCCTCAAAATACTCATTTCCTTCAGATAATATCTCATCTAAATGACTCCAGTCAAATTCACCTTTCTCTCTTTCAACGTCATTCCAAATAACAGACATTCCTCTCATCCAATATGCCTCAGGATTTCCAGCAACTTTAGAAAAATGAGTAGCTTCTTTCTCAGTATCCAAAAAAAGTATCTTGCTCTCAGAAACCTCCAACTCCTCTTCACTTGTAACATCAGCAACTCCTTCCTCAGGGACAATCGCATAATTATTCACTTTCTTAACTCTTAAGAAAAATATGATTCCAGTAGCAATTAAAATCAATATAATAAAAGACAGGTATTTTTTATTCATAAACATTTACAAAAATTAACTTTCATACCAAATTCAATTGAATTTAATATACTCTCATTATAACACACGCAAAATAGAAACTACCCCAATTAATTGAGGTAGTTTCTATCCTGCCAGCTTCACTGATTCACACATTCTTAATTCATCCACCCTGACGAAATAAGGGTGCTGCAAAAAAAATACAACACCCTTTTAAAATTCAACTACCTACAAACCCCCTAGTCCATAAAATAGAAAGGAATTTGAAGATGAAATTAAAAAACAGCAAAAGATATTTTCTCAAAAACAAAAGTAGAGAATATTAAATTTCGCTTTATTAGTAAGAAAGGATTTTTGCACGATAATATTGAGGACATTTCTAAGAAAGATAATAAAATCAGTACAATTTTTGTTGGTAAGAAAATGATTGACTATCACTTGAGT
>JBHPHA010000044.1:0-4424 GCA_042569905.1 Patescibacteria group bacterium | reverse complement strand
TTAAGAAAGAGGAATCTAAGAAGGAAGAAGTAAAAGAGGAAAAGAAGGTAGAAGAGAAGAAATAGATTCTGTTGTTTGATATATAAAAATATTTTGATTCCTAGAATTTTAGCCGTGGTGCTGGAATTGGTAGACAGGCTAGCTTGAGGGGCTAGTGTTCATTAGGGCGTGCGAGTTCAAATCTCGCTCACGGCACCACAAGTTTTAGATATAGCAAGGTAACTTGATATATTTCTAAATTGTGCTAGTATGGATTAGTAAGTTTTAGAGAGGTCAAAATATTTTAAGGATGATTAGCTCAGTTGGCTAGAGCATCTCGTTTACACCGAGAGGGTCGCAGGTTCGAGTCCTGCATCATCCACAGTATTAGTGGAGTCTATTTGGGGAGGTGTTTCCTGAGTAGATTCTGTCCAAGTATGTGCTTTTAGTAGGGATATTTGGATTTTGAGCCGAGGTAGCTCAGTGGTAGAGCAAAGGATTGAAAATCCTTGTGTCGGCAGTTCGATCCTGCCTCTCGGCACATATTTTGATAAGATTTTAAGTCTGTGGTATATTTGTTATGAATTCCATGGACTTAATTTTTACCAAAATGGGACTATAGCTCAGTGGTAGAGCGCACGGCTCATAACCGTTTGGTCATAGGTTCGAATCCTATTAGTCCCACAAATTAGCTAGTAGTTAGTAATCGGTAACACGCAATTAGAAAAGGTAAATAAAAAATGCTTACGACAGTGAAAGCAGAGCAATCCTGCCGAGGTCAGTGCGTAGGCAGGTGTCGTATAGTGGCTATTACACGTCCTTGCCAAGGATGAGACGAGGGTTCGATTCCCTTCACTTGCTCAGATAATTAAAAAGCTCCCTCAATGGGAGCTTTTTTCGGAACCCAGGCTCTGGAGGAATCACGAGTCTGTGATTCGCCCATGAATTTTGGTGAAGAGCGAGGAGTGATGGAGGAAGAGGATTCCCTTCAATTGCTCCACGAAAAATTCTTCGCCAGCTGGCGGATCATCTCGTGGCGCAGCAGATTATAAAAAAAGATCCGAGTTTATTGGGTCTTTTTTTGCTTTATGATAATATAGCTATATTAAGAGTTAAATATTAAAAAAGATATGTCGAATAATTGTTGTGGTGCGAGAGGAGGAAATGAATCGAATAGTTCTTGCGGTTGTGGGGATGTAGATGAGAATAAGATGTGCAAATTAACTAAACCGCATAATGAGTTTGATGTGGATGAGATTGTGTTATTAACAAATGATCCGAAGTATATATGTAGTTGTTGTGGTAGGGTGGCTAACGAAAAAGAGAATCTTTGTAATCCAATAGGTTTAAAATAAATATTTTTAAAAATGTCCTTGTGTGTAATTTCAGCACGAACGCCATTGACAAAGATGATATTTTTTAGTAGTGTATATTGTTAGGTGGAGGGTAGTTCTTTGTGAGGAATAAATGAAAAATCTGTGAATCGGAGGATGCTATGGCTTTATTGGAAGAGATTAAAGTAATTGTCACTGATTGTGATGGAAATGTTGTTGAAAAAACAATTGATGTCACGGAGTCTGCTGCCGTGAATATTGCCGGGGCTGTGAGAAATGGGAAATGCCCTGTTAATTTGATGTCTGTGTTGATGCAACAAGGTCTGTTGGCTGTTGCGCGCGGAGATGGAGATCGGGATGCATATTTTGAGGCTGTTGGGCAGAGGAGGAGAACAGGCATCCATGAGATGATATGAAGCGAAGCGTTTTTTAGAAAAGCTAAGAATGTTTTGATCTCGGTATTTATATTCTTTGCTTGCTAGTAAGGATTGACTTTTTGGTGAATTTTTTTTAGTATAGAGTGTATCTGGTGATGAATTGTTCTTCGAGGGTTTTAAAAAAGTACTTTTTAGGAGATAATCATGAAAAAGCTGAGTATTGCAATTGATGAATTAGAAGGTAGCTTTATGGGAAAAATCCTAAAAAGTTTTGCCAGTGGAAAATTTGTTGAGCCTAAGGTGGAGGATTATGGTGACAGTATAACTCTGAAAGAGATCGACGCTATGAGTAATTGGGAGAAAGCTTGCTTTACAATAATTTCAGAGAATCAGGATCTACTGAGTGGAATCGGTGGAATACTTGTTTCTGATGAAAGTAGGTCATTAATTGAATCTGAAAACAGGTTCATAGGTGTTTTAATATTAGACTCAGCAATAAATCGATTGAGGAATGAAATAGAACTGAGCGACTATGTTTCAATAGTTTTTGATAAAAGCTTAAGAGTTTTGGGTCTGCACAGCATGGATATTCCAGATAAGAAGAAGGAAGTTAAAAAGCAAACAGTGACAGTAAGGGAGGGTGATTTTAGAGTATATACTCCTGGCACAATGATTAATCAATAATGTGCTTTCACGTTTTTGCAGCGATTAAATTAAATCGCTGCAATTTTTTTAACTAAAAATAACCACTATTGTGATATACTGTACAGTAGTGAGTAGGTAGCCTTTTTATTTAAGAACTGAAAGGGTTGAGTTTTTATGTAAAATCTGCTTTACTACGGATAGCATTAATTTTGATTGAAATATTTTAGATATGAGTTTAGATACAATAACCACAGCGAACTTTGTAAAAGGGATTTGCGGGACGGATGATATTTTACAAGAACCCTTTCCTCAAATTGCTTTTATTGGAAGGAGTAATGTAGGTAAATCAAGTTTGATTAATTCTTTAGTCGGACAAAAGAGCCTTGCAAAATCAAGTTCAAAACCTGGAAAAACAAAGGAAATAAACTTTTTCCTAGTCGATGATAAGTTCTATTTTGTAGATCTTCCTGGGTATGGATATGCAAAAATCTCTAAAAAACAAAGAGAGAAATTAAGAGGGCTTATTATCTGGTATCTAACTTACTCTGACGTAAAGCCAAAAAAAATTGTATTAATTGTTGATGCAAATGTAGGGCTTAAGGCCTTTGATAGGGAGATGATAGAGCTTCTTCAAGAGGAGGGGCATGATTTTATTATCATAGCTAACAAGGTTGATAAGATTAAGAGTAGTAAGTTGCACAGGCAAACAAAGGAGCTTATGAGCCAAGTAGGCGATGATAATATTGAAGTATTTTTCTATTCTAGTAAAACTGGCAAGAAGAAACCTGAGTTGTTGGAAAGGATATTAAATTAAATAGAGAGGTGGGATTGGAAATTATGCAAGTAACTTATGTCTAAGAAGTGTGCGTTGTAGTTTGAAAAGTTAATATTTTTTTCGGAGGTTTAACGATTATGAGTGGTTTAGCGTGGGGTGGAATCATAATTTTTGTACTGTGTGCTAATTTGTTTGTATATTGCATTATAAGGTCTGGATCCCTTGATAGGCGCACTAAGAATATTCAGGAGAGCCATAGGGAGGATTTACTTAAGAGAATGTCTAATTCCCTTGGTTTGATTCTAAAAATAATTTCTGAAACGATAACGATTCTCAATAAGGATGAGGAAAGTGTGCAAGCTGTTTTTCAAAATCACATTGTGGTGATTGAAAATAGCTACGAGTTGTCTGTGTATTTGAGGAGATATCAAGTCGCGTTGGATTTTGTTGAAAAAAACCTTAGCTATGAAAATGACAATGAACAGGAGTTGATTGGATTACTGAAACAGCTTAATCAAAAAATTAAGGAGTTACGCTTAATTGAAGATAAGATAATGAATGTGGATGAAGTGGATAATCTTTTTTCATTAACAGCGCCTATTAATGATATTGTATTAGAATTATTTCAAATTGTTGCGAGGATGAAAGAATTTAGGAACCGATTAGCATAGGTATTTTAAAATCAAAAACCGAGATGATAAACATCATCTCGGTTTTAATATTGTTCAAAGTAGCAGTTACTTTATTTTCTTGAAAGTTACTTTGTAAGCTGGTTCATATTCATTTTCGTATTGATCTTTAACATAAATATTTTTACCATCCATTAACGTGGTCATAGCGATGTCAGAAATCATTTCATTAAGGTCATTAATTTCATCTCTCAATTCATCAAGTTTCGGAGGCTTGTGAGAATCTTCCATTTGCTTTTTTTTATCTCTGAGAATCTTTGATTCCTCTACTAGCTCTGTGTATTGTGCGTCATTTTCTAGTGAATATTTAAATTCTTTTCTTATAGCGCCTTGTTCTTTTTTGACCTCCTGAAGTTTTGCAAACAATTCTTGTACATTTTTTTAGATTTATTTTAGTTTATTATTTGTTGTAGTTTATCTGGCAACAAGAGTAATTTTAGCACAGAAAAATGTTAGCTCAAAATTGATAAAATGTTTGTATTTTGATTTTTGAGTTAAGAAGCGGTATGATACTAAGTAACCAATTAACCAATCAACTAATTAACTACATATGAAATATAATATAATCCAAAGTAAAGATAACGAAAAAATAAAAACTCTTAGAAAATTACAGACTAAGAAATAT
>JBHPHA010000043.1:0-4987 GCA_042569905.1 Patescibacteria group bacterium | reverse complement strand
GAAAGATTCTGATTAAAAGTTTTTCTCTCGCCACCCTCTTCAATAATCACCAATCCCTCCGAAAGCTTCAGTGTTCTTTCTACAGCCTCAAAAATACGACTAAGACTCTTATCTCTTATCTTTACAATATCAATAATAATGTCAATTTTATGTTTTTTATTTTTTTCAAGTTTAATTTCTTTATAATCAGAAAGACGAATTTCCCCTCCATCAACAATAGCGATTACATAACCACTCTTAAACATATTTTCCAGAAGAGTCAAATACTCTCCTTTTCTATTTCTCACAATCGGTGCAATCACTCGAACTTCTTTTCCTTCTCCACATTCCAAAATCTTATCCACTATTTCATCAACAGAAAGCTGAGCAATTTCTTTTTTACATTCAGGACAATGTGGTATTCCGATTTTTGAATACAAGAGTCTCAAGTAGTCATGTACTTCTGTGATTGTTCCCACAGTTGAACGAGGATTTTTTGAAACAGATTTCTGATCAATTGAAATTGCCGGAGAAAGACCTTCAATATAGTCCACATCAGGTTTATCCATTTGCCCCAAAAACTGTCTCGCATAAGATGAAAGACTTTCCAAATACCTCCTCTGACCTTCCGCAAAAATTGTATCAAAAGCCAACGTACTCTTTCCACTACCAGAAAGACCCGTAAACACAACAAACTTATTTCTCGGAATCTCCAAATCCACATTCTTCAGATTGTGTTCCCGAGCACCTTTAACAAAAATTCTATCTTGCATATTTATTTAGTAACTAGTAATTTTATATTAAATCAAACTATAGACTAAAAACTGTCCACCATAATAATACTACGAATAACTATTCTACACTAAAAGCGAATAATAATCAAGCGCAAGAAAACAAAAAAACCAAGAGAAATTTTTCTCTTGGTTTATAATTATTTATTCCTTAACGAAACGTTACTTATATCTGAACATCGATGTCGATACAAAGTTCTACGATCTCGCCAACGACCTCGTTGGTTACTTTCTTCTTATTTACCATAACGCTTTCAATCATACTCATTAATGAGATCAGATTCTCATGGAGCGTTACCTGGTCTGGGTCCAGACGATAGTCCAAAGCGTTGAGCATAGACGTACGATCTTGAACACCAAAAAGATTGATTATCGTTTCATCGCTGAGAAAATCTCCAATCACGCTGATATTTTTAATCAACGATAATATGCGGTATCCGCCCTCCCCAGCAGCTAACTTATTGAGTTCGATGATCAGCTTCTTCATCGGCGTAGTTACCGCGGCATCGCTTATTTTTTTTGTCTTTGCCTTCCTTCCACCAGTAGAATAAAGCTCCTGTCTAAAGCTAGCCCTTTCAGAACCATGTTTTTCATCTACTTCCTTCATTGCATCGCAAAAACCCTTGACACTTTTCATGAAATCCCTGCACAAGCGAGGAGAATCACTAATGGCCTCGGAAAGAACCATATCATAAATATCCTCGCCATCCAATGCTCCACTTCCAGTCACAGCATCCCGATACGCTTTCAGTTTTTTCTTGATTTGCATTGATTGAATAGGAGACATCTTCTCCGCATCTTTAGACTTTTCTACAATTTCCGTAAGAAGTTTCTCTGGAATTGTGAAAACACCCTTACTCACCGGTATGATACATCTAGACAAAAACATCGCAACCATTGTCGTTTGAGTCGGCATTGGATTTGCAATCATCTTTTCGATCGCCGGATCAATTACCGTCAACATCACATCATCGATTTCAATTTCCACAACGTCCACATCGGTGTCAGTAGTACCATTAGTAGTCGCTACAGCTTTTTTCGTTTTGTCATCACTCATTGTTCATTCTCCCTTGTTGTTTTGTAAATGATCTTACACACTACTTCAAAAGAAATTTCAAAGTAACTATAGTATATACTTATTTCAACAAACTTGTCAATCGTATCTAGCGCAAACTAGAAACCAGAGACACTTTTGCTAAACTTGGCCAACTCGAATTCGAGACCCGAGGCATCTGGAGTAGATATCCTTCTGATACCCATTCCTGAAAAAAGCTGCCTGAACTCCTGTACTGCAATCGGACATTCCTGTTCGTCATACTCATCTTTCTTATACACTCCCAATCCCATGATACTCCAATGAGGGCAAGTCTCGACTACTTTCTGAAATTCACGTGGATCCCTCCTGTCATCAAGAGACTCTCCATCAGTCATCACAAGCATATTAACTGAAACCTGAATACCCTTGCTAGTCAGTAATTCCTCTGCCGCCCTTACTTCCTTGGCTAGATCATATGAGGTTGTAACAACAGGTGTACCCATATTGGTACATTCCACAGTGTCAATGTATTCATCAGTCAGTGTCAATACATCGCCAGCGAAATATCGCTGCTTGAACCCCTGAACAACTAAGATAACTTGGCGCTTCTCACCTGCGTCCTTGAATATAGCATTAATTCGACGAAGACCTTTCAAAAGCTTCTCTTCGATACGTCTATATCTCATTGACTTAGAATCGTCAATGACCATTACGACAAGAGCTATGCTCGTTCCCTTGATCTCAATTTCCGGCCAATCATTTGGCAATTCAACAGAAAAATTGTTCCCAATGCCTCCACCACCTTCGTTCTGCGCTATTATATTATCTAAGTCTTTTAGTATACTATTTCTTCTTGCCATTTTTCATTCTCCTTTTTGAAAAAATAAAATTAGAATTCAAAAAACTCATCTTCAGGTAAAACACTTCGATCACCACCATAGGTAAACAAGTAAATTGCCTCGAGAATCTTCCTTGGAATCTCACTCAATGGCAACGCACTCTCGGGATAACTCACCTCCTCCTCAAAGATCATAATATTATTCTTAACCATCTCTTCTTTTGTGACAACAGATGGATGTGTTCCATCAAACAAATCGACACCAGCTAGGGTTGCCATACATATTCCATAAAACGAATACCAGTCAGTCTCCTTTGAATATGGTTTCATAAGTTTTGGTAAAAATTTTCCATCTTGCAGTTCAAAACCCAGAATACGAGGATCAGTATAGCCTAAAGAAAAAGACTCACACTTATAATCTCCGAATTGCAAAGAGTCTGTATCAACAAGATAAATCTGACCATCCTTATAGAGAACATCTCTCGGGACAAAATCACCAATCACTACATCTATCTGATGTAATTCCTCTACGAGCAATTTCAGTAAACCTAGGGCATACAATTGCTCGTCAACCGGAAAATGATCCCTGATTTCATCAAAAGAAATCGCATTTGAAATATCTTCCATTTCATATCCGAAAACTGATCCATTTACGGATTGAAGAATTTTTTTCGGGACAATAACCTCGGGAGGCATATCAGGAAGAGAAAAAATCTTATCTTGATACTCAAGTAACCTTTTGACTGTAGCATCCTTCTCCTGATGATCCACGTAAACAGGATCATTCCAGAGTCGATATCTCTTTACAAGACTATTTTCACCTGACCTAAGAATCACCGCTTCACCACCACGCTTATCCCTTAATTCCTCCCATTCCAATGGAATATCACTTAATGTTACGACTCTCTTTCCGCGCACATTCCCTTCTATTCGAAAGGGACATCCAAATATAGTATTCATAGACAATCACCTCCAAAAGTCCTTATACGTCTAGCTTTTTCAAAGATTTATCATTCCCAGAATACTTAATAGAAACGGGTGTTTCAACCTGGGTACTTTCTGTACGCATATCACTCTTAATAGGCACCTCGGTTGCAACCTTTTTTGGAATAATTGGAACCGCTCTTCTAGAAGTATTTTTTGTAATAACTTTTTTTGAAGAATCCCTCTTACCCCTAGGTGGATATCTATCTTCATTATAAGTATTAAGATAGATAGACTTTGCTGGCGGACGTATTAAGTCAACAATCTTTTCTAAAATAGAATCCTTCTCACTATCTTTCCTTCTCAGATCTAACTTTAAATCGTCAATCTGTTTTTCCAATTTAACAATTTTAGACTTTAATACAGAATTTACTGATTGTTCATTCTTAAGATCTCGCGCAAGTAATCCTATCTCACAGCTTTCTTGAATAAGTCTCTCCTGAATCTCCTCCGTACGGATAATAACCAAAGAGACATCATCAGTAAGTTGATTTGCTTGGTCAAATATTTTCGACCGCAACCATATCCTCAGCTGAGTACCTTCACCTCTCAATAATGCAGGATGAAATAATTCCTCCGGATTTCCTTCTAACAAACTGAGAAGTCCATCAGATCCGATCACAACGCCTTTTTTGAGATCTTTTACTGGAAACTCACAGACAACGTTAATTTTAATTTCATCAGGAACGTAACACCTCGAACCAACTATCCGATAGCTTAGGTACGTTGGCGTATTAAAGACTGGTGAAGTGATTTTATAAACCTTCTCATCAATCCTAAACGCTCCATCTCCACAAGAAGCAATTACAATCTTATCGTCAATAGCAACAACTACCATAATGGTGAATAAAAAAAACTCATTTATCACACCTCTTACATCTTGTCCTGCTAATTGGAATCCAGTAGCAGCAGCCTCAATTGATTCAACAACCTCGTCTGCAAGTAACACCCAATCGACGTTTCCTTTATTCTCTAATTCCCTCACTATTAACCGTGAAATAATTGCCACTCCCCATTTTGCTCCAACTTCAGAATGAGGCATTGTTCCACAACCATCACATATAACGCCGCCAATAACCTCGCCATTTACTTCAATCGGGGCTACGGCATCATGACTGTTAATTGTCTCTGGTCCATGAGGACCTTTATGCGACAATCCCGCAGAAGTACCCATTCCAACCATAAGTTTCGATTTCATATTTCCCTCCTTATTTTTACTCTTACATATTTACTTGTAAAATTACTTCTCACGCTTAAAGAAGTATCAAAAACTCCTTCAAAAAATATTAGCATATTTTATATTATCCTGCTAATTGGAATCCAGTAGCAGCAGCCTCAATTGATTCAACAACCTCGTCT
>JBHPHA010000042.1:0-5061 GCA_042569905.1 Patescibacteria group bacterium | reverse complement strand
AGTCAGTAATAGTAATTTGATAAATAAATAAAAAAGGAGAAATTGAAAGTGAAAGTAATTAAGACGATACAATTGGCTTGTGGTCAGGCTTATCTTGCAGAGACCGCCGATGGTCAATATTTGGAACTTGGAGATGTCTTTATGAGTCGAGAAAAAGCATTGGGCACAAGACCTTATGCTTTTGAGGATTTTGATAGGCCAGCCGACACAAATAAGCGAGTTATGACCATTTGCACTATGTCGGGCTGCCCAATGAATTGCCAATTTTGCGCTTCAAGGAGGAGTTTTAAGCGTAAATTAACAGCGGATGAGCTGGTGGGTCAGGTTCAGTTTATGGTGGAAGTGGGAGCACGAGAACATGGAAGGGATTCTGATCCAAATAATGCTCAAGAGTTCAGAGTTCTCTATACTCGTATGGGTGAACCAATGCTGAATGTGGATGCTGTTATTGAGTCTATTTATAGACTTATAGAACTGCATCCCAATATCATAATTGGAATGAGTACTTCGGGTATAGGAAAGGGGATTGATGCTTTCCTGAAACATCCTGAAATTATACCGCACATTGATATGCAATTTAGTGTGCACTCTACAGACAATAATGAACGTAATATGCTATTTGGAAATATGGGCAGTAGAATATTGTCTATTGAAGAAATCGCTCAGTATATTCCTATGTGGTACGCATTATCGGGCAATAAAAAAGTTTCGCTGAATGTCATTTTGTTTGATGGATATTCATATGACTTCAAGGGACTGATAGGGCGCGGCTTTAATAAAGATCAAGTATGGCTCCGATTGTCTCCTTGGAATGTGATTAAGAGAGACTCGGATAAGTTCGGGGGATTACTAAAAACTGAAGATGTGATAAGTAAGAAGCCGGTCACTACTGAAAAATTAAAACAGATCATTGATGGTATTGAGGCAGCTGGTATATCATATGCTTATGCTCCTGCAATCGATGAAGAGATCGTAAATGATGTTGCCTGTGGTCAGGCACTGGAAGCTTTCAAAGACGAGATTGAGTAAGAAGAGGCATGCTATGTTACAATCCCATCACACAACTGTGGTGGGATTTTTTTAAAATTTCATTTACAACGGTGATGAATTATGATTAAGTTATGGGTAGTCATGATCTATTGATTGTAAAATAGCTACTTTTGTTTTGAATTAAGAGAAGGGGTGTTGAAATGTTAATGATTTTCGATTGTGATGGAGTACTTAGGTCTATCTCCTGGGAGGGTATGTATGTCGCTTATTTGCATATAGCTCGGTATGCTAATAAAAATCCTTACGATTTTTGGTTAAATATTGAGGAGTTTAAGAGGTGGTGTGGTAATGATTGGCAATTTAATCTAAAAAGAATGGGAATAGTGAATAAATCGGAATATCCGATTATAGCTAAAATGTTTCATGAAATTTATGATCCATGTATCTATACATTTCCATGGGTGAAAGATGTTTTAATGCATCTTTCTGAAAAACATACTCTTACTATTCTCTCCTCATCTGATTCACTGAGTGTTCGTAAATCATTGGAGGAATCTGCTAGGTATGTTTCCTTCATCAAGGGCTTTGATGATGTGAAAAGTATCAAGCCAAACCCTGAGGGAATTCATTCGATTATGAATGATACAGGATTTGATGCAAGCAGTTCTTCTATAATCGGTGATTCTAACGCTGATATTTTAGCTGGAAAGAATGCTGGAATAAAAACCATTGGTGTTACTTGGGGAGTTACAGGGGCAAAGGAAATGAAAGGGTTAAATCCGGACTTTGTAATTAATAATCCACAGCATCTAAAAGAATTATACTAAAACTAGTATTTTAAAGACTATCAAATGATAGTCTTTTTTATATGGTTTAATAAGGTAATCCTAATAGTATATTGGGATTAAAATACAGTAAGCAACTCTCTTTGAATCTCAATCTCAGTTCGAACTTCGTCCACAGTCCGGCTCAAATTTAAAAATAACCCTTTAGTAGAGGGTTATTTTTTTGTGTCCAAGATGAAGGATCGAACTTTTGGGGCAATCTTTCATAATTTAACAAAAACAAAAATTTCATAAAAAATTCATCCTTATTTCATATTCAATATGTTATGATACTTTTTGTAAGTTTATTTTTACCGAATCAAAATTACTAATAAGGTCGTTTTTTGATACTAAAATTGACTCGTTGGGTTTAAGATGATACTCTGAATTGAGAATAAATATTATATTTTAAATACTATGAATAAAAAAGTTTTAGGAATTGTGATAGTTTTGGTGATTGTGATTATTGGAATCATTGGAGGTGTTGTATGTTTGTGGAACAATAAGACTATTTATCCAAGCATGGATGAAAAACCTAGATTTTTTTGTAGTAATGGAATTTTGAATTATTATACTCATCAGGACTTGAAAAAGTATGATGAATGGAAAGAATATATTTTAAATGGCCCAGAAAGAAAGGTGAGAGGCAACTTGACCTTTACTAAGGAATGTTATGAGGATTTAAGGGTAAGTTTGGATCGTAGAAATGAAAATATAGAAAGGATGAAAAACAATGGGGTGGACATTGAATCTATTTATTCTGAGATGGCTAGTCTTTTTTCATCCGAAAATGGCAATTATTTCAAAAGCAAAAAATATTTAATGAATAAATATAAAATAACTGAAGATGAATTTAGTGATGTTTATGTGAAGATAAGATTAGAGCTAGCTATAAAATATTACGAAAAACTATTTGAAGATTTGGGTCAGAAATAAGCTTGAAAAAATCTCTTTGGTATTCTGAGAGGTGTGAAATTTTTTTGCATCTCTCGGAATATCAAAGGGATATTCCGTTTTTTGAAAATTTATTAGAGGAGGTAGTATGTGATGAAAAAGATATTGTTTGTGTGTTTGCTAAGCATATTTTTTTCGAGTAGTAACCTAATGGCTAGGACTATTTATTGGCCAGAACTTCTCGTTATGTGCGGAGGTGATTTTTGGAAAGATAAACCTAATTTGGATATGGAGTGCTTAAAGGAAGAGATTCAGCCAGGTGATAATAACCCTGATAAGAGGGAATGGTCTCCAGCTTCAGGTAGGGTGTATGTGACAAGTGATCGAAAGGCTATTGTTGTCGGAATGACATTTGATCAAGAGTCAATTGATATTCTAAGGGTGGACACTCCTAGTATTGCGTACAGCCTGATTGGTTCAGAAAAAACTGAATTAGGGCTGGAAGTTGAGCTTTTGGCGGATACTGGATTTAATAGCAGTGATATTATTGTTTATTCGGAAGGACCTGAAATGCGTCCCATTCGGGATAGTGAGGCACTTGATGAAGATGTTCCGGATGGTCAATTTAGAACAATAGCTCAGTTGCTATGGAGAAAGGTTTCTGCGGTAGAAAAAGACAGGGAATACAAAGTTGTATTTTTCTTTAAGGAGCCGATTCCTGAGGGTGTAAAGATCAGGCCTCAAATTCAACTGTCAATTGATACGCAATTGTTATGCAGAACTGAGATTGACTTTTTAGTTTGCTCTGATTCTGATTGGATTGATTGCTTTGGTATAGAGTCGAGTTTTTATGCCTATCCAAATGGTTTTGTGATTAGTTCGAGTAGCGCAGGAGGTGATGTTTGGTGTTGGGATAATAAGACTGATACCGGGGATTATTGCTCAGGAAATGACCCTCAAATAGAGGATGCCATTGATGATACAAGCTCTGCCATTGGTGTTTTTACTGCTAAGTCGAGTGCGTATCTTGGGTCTGGAAAAAGTGAACTCCCAACCGAAGATAATAATGATGCTTATCCTGATTTCATAGTAACTGATGTTGAGTTGAAAACAGTCTCTGGTGAAGAAAAATATACTTGGGACAAATCCGAGGAACTGTATATTCACGCCTGGGTTGATAACATCGGTGATGCAGATTGGGAAGGAGATCACGATGATATTGAGATAAGATATTATCTTTCTCAAGGATACAAAGAAGATCTTCATAGTGAATGGGAAAGAGTTGGGATTGACACTATTCAGAAATATAATCTGGATGTATCTGATGACCCAAAACACGAAGATGATCGACTCATTCTTTTGAACAAGGATTCCATTCAGCCCGGCAATTACTATAATATTGTAGTGTGTGCGGATAGGACTGTGGATCAAGATAATGGAGACGGTGATGTGATTGAGATGCACAGATCAAATAACTGCTCAACAGAGGCAGTTTTTTATGTGGATGAACCAGCTCCGCCAGCATCAGCGCCATTAACTGATGAGCAGATCATAGCAATATTCAACTTAATAGTAAATTAAAAAAAGAGAAGAATAAATGAAAAAAATAACATTTGCAGTTGCTTTAATGACTCTTTTGATTTTTGCATTAAATAATAATGCAAAAGCAGGAAGCTATGGATTACTAACTATTACCGGAATTATAACTAATGAAACTCATTTTGTGGTTTTGGGCTCAGCTTATGATAATGGTTATCAAACGGAAGAGTGTCTAAAAACTGATTGGTGGTGGCCAGCAGGAACTCAATATGCTATGTGGCTGCCATTGGCAGGCAACGAAACCAAGTATGAAGACTTTAGACTAGCTTATATATTAGGCAAAAAAATGTGGGTTGGGACAAGTGTGGAGTATCTCGCAGTTGCATCTGGAATTGATTGCAAGCTTGGAGATCAAAACACAACAGGTAATTATTAGATATAGCTACCTGTAAATAAAAATAAAACGCTTTTGGAAAAATCCAAAGGCGTTTTTTTTGTTTTTTCTAAATATATCGCTAAGCAGAAGGTTAAAATGCAATGATTAGCTCTCTCTGATTTTCAATCTCAGTTCGAACGTCTTCCGCTGTCCGGCTCCGATTTAAAAATAACCCTTTAGTAGAGGGTTTTTTTTATACCCCAAGATGAAGGATCGAACTTTTGGGGCAATCTTCTGTAATTTAACAAAAACAAAAACTTTATAAAAAATTCATCTTTATTTCATATTCAATATGTTATGATACTTTCTGTAAGTTCATTTTTACTAAGTCAAAATTACTGATAAGGTAATTTTTGATATTGAAGTTGACGGAGGAGA
>JBHPHA010000041.1:0-5101 GCA_042569905.1 Patescibacteria group bacterium | reverse complement strand
TTCAATTACTTCCATTCTATACTATTATATAGATAAATAAACATACTATAAAAAATATGAATTTTGATCAAATACCAATAAATCCTGAATCAAGAGAAAAGCCTCAAAGGAAGCTCAAGATTACAGGAGTAGAAGGCGGAACTGAGCAATCTAAACCAGCATCAAAAAAACCTGACAAAAAAGAATGGCGAGATCAAGTAAAAGAAAAGCCTACAAATGGTATATCTAGGAGAAACTTTATTAAAACCGCGCTAGCAGCAGCAGGTGCAGTTGGAGTAGAAACTGCCGCAACAAAAACAGAACTTGGCAGAGGTGTTCTTGAAAAGCTTGGAGAGTTTTTCAGATCAGAAAAAGAAACAACACGAACTCACGAGCCCGCAATAACAGATGATATTCAACCTGGTGAAATGACAATAGGAGAGTCTCCTGATGGCACAAGAGCAGAAGACCCAGTAGAAATACACCCAGACAACAGAAAAGAGACCATAGAATATACAGAAAAAGAAAAAGCTGAAAGCCTTGTGACCCTATTTACTGAGTCTCTTGATAAATTATCTCAAGATGCACTCTATTTCCCAAAAGAAGTATTCACACCCAATTTTTTCACCGCTATCGAGATACAGGAAAGCAGAGGAAAAAAAGATGCCGAATCCAAATCTGGAGCAGTCGGAGTTATGCAAGTTAAACCTATGGCCATAAATGACTCTCTTCAATATTTAAATCGACTTCACAGAGCTGGCATAATCATAGACACTATTCCTCCCAAAGAAATCAGTGATGAAACAATGGATGAAATCAAGATGTTGATCAAATCCAGCGCAGAAATTGGAAGAGTTTTTGGAAAACTTCATTTTATCAACAATTTTGACCGCTACGGAGTCGGTGCAGATGAGTTCCAACAGGGAGACATCAAAAAAGCGCAACGACAATTAGCCGCCGCATATAATGGAGGTCACAGTGTATCCAAATTACCAGAAAACATGTGGAGCGAAGAAACAAGAAACTATGCTCCATCCGTGATGAACTACATCAAGAGACTAGAGGATATACAAGAAGCGTTCGATAAACTTAATGTGAAATCAAATACTAACAATTTCGCAATACTTATAGCCATTGAAATGAACAGATTTAAAGATAGTACAGAAAAATATCATTGGATGAACAAAAAAATATCCGATATCAAGGAAATGGAAGAAGTTACTCAACAAAAACTTGCTGAGAAACATTTCAAGGAAATCTTGAGAAGAACTTAAACCAAAAAACCATTCGCCATGGCGAATGGTTTTTATATTCAAATATTTTTCAAGCTAATCTTCCATCCTCGGCCTATCTAAGACCTCCGGCTCAATCGATTTCTCACCTTCGGTAATTTTTACAATATCCTTATCAATCTTATTCAGTTCCTTGTATCCCGTATTGAAATGATTCACTGTTGTACTCATACTATTCCCTAGTTTCTTATAATACACATCGAATGCAACTATATGCTTTCCTAATCTTTCAATATTAGATCGAATTTCTTTTGCACTCTCCTCAATCTGCATTGAGCGCAGTCCCTGAAGAACTGTTTGAAGATATGCCAGGAATGAAGTTGGGGAAACAATAATCACATGCTTATCACGAAAAGCATATTCAATCATGCTACGGGTATCAACTTTTACCGCCCCAATTTTATTAATTAGCAAGTCATAGTAAATCGCTTCTGAAGGAATAAACATAAACGCAAAATCCATAGTCCCCTTTTCTGGCTTAATATACTTTGCAGTCTCATCAATTCTGTTTTTCAAATCCTGTTTGAAAGATTTTTCATATTGCGCTCTTTCTTGTTCATCCTTACATTTTAAAATTCTTTCATAATTTTCCAATGAAAATTTTGAATCAATTGGAACAATTTTATCCTTCACACGAACGATCGCATCCACAATATGCCCATCTTCAAAATCATACTGCATCTCATATGACCCAGGAGGTAGAACATTTTTCAATGTGTCTTCCAAGAAATACTCCCCTAACACACCTCTTTGCTTTGGGTTTTTCAAAATATCCTGAAGATTTTGAAGTTGTTCTGAAAATCCAACCACTTGCTTATTAGTTTCCTCAAGCTTTGAAAGTTTTTCTGTAATACTTGCAATCTGACCAACTGACTGCTTGTGCATCTCTGTCATGTTCTGAGAACTAGACATGATATTTTTCTGCGTAGCATGATGAGCCTCAGAAAGCTTTGCATCCACTGATCTCCTTAGTTCACTGTTTTGCTCCATTAAGCCTGAATTTTGTTGAGCCAAAATAGATAATCGCTCCATCATTGTATTTAGCTTATCTTGTCCTCCAGTATCTTCTTTCTTATTCAAAAGCAGAATTATAACCACACCAACTGCCACTAAAACTAATACCAACATCATTGTTTCCATATTTTTTATATATTTGTTATTTTAACTTTTTTATACTAGTGATATTATATCACTAAAATTTAACTTATCAAAATTTCATAAAATTATTATAACACAATCAATTGGTCATAAGTATTGTAAGCGAAAGCACATAGCATAATTAATGGAAAAATTGCCAACATGCAACTAATCTAATATAATAAAGATAAATTAATAAACAATAAAAAATATGGTTTTAGTTCTATTCAACAATCTCGAAGAGAAGGACAAGTCGAAAGCAATTGATAATTTAATTAGTGAAAGCACTCCAAGACAAGAATTCTTTCTAATGGTTATATTATCAGTTCTAATGGCAACATTTGGATTATTAACTAATAGTGCCGCTGTTATCATTGGAAGCATGCTGATTGCGCCTATTCTATATCCAATCCTTAGTCTCTCCTTAGGAGTGGTAATTGCTGACTTTAAATTAATTTCAAGATCCTTTTACACAATAATAAAGTCAATTGCCTATGGAGTTGCAGGATCAGCAGTCGCAACACTCTTTTTCAGACCAGCAAATTTCGATTTAGTCAGTCCAGAAACACAAGCAATGTTCAGTGAAATAATTTCAAGAACAGAGCCATCTATTACTTATGGGGCTATTGCTGTAGTAGCTGGGTTTGCAGCATCATTTGCAATGATTAAGCCAAAGTTAAGTGAAACACTTCCAGGAACCGCGATATCTGTAGCGCTTATTCCACCACTTGCTGTAACTGGAATTGGAATTGCTCAAGCTGATTGGAATATCATCAGTAACTCATTCATGCTATTCACCGTAAACGCTATTGGAATTATTTTCGCTAGCATGATTGTTTTCTCACTAATGCATCTTTACATCAAAAGACTTGAGGTCAACAAAGTAATTGACAGAGAAGAGGCAGTTGTTAAAAAAGAAATATCCGAAGCCGAAAAATTACAGAGAGAACACTCTCTTATAAAAGAATAGTAGAAAACAAAAAAACACCCTGGATTTATAAGGGTGTTTTTTATTCACATGATCCTGCTTAAAAAAGCTTATTAGGTCTTATCTATCACAACTCCCACTCCTTATTTCCTTCAACTCATCCTTAAGTGAGATTATTCTCTCTTCTCTGCCCGTAAGCAACTCGTTAATCTTTTCTAACTTCGTAACTTCATCGTGAAGTCTAGCTTCCAACTCCTTCTGCGCAGAAATATCATGGAAAGAAATTAAGATGAATTCCTTATCATCTACCACTATTTTATTTAAAACACTATCAGAAAAAATTAATTCGCCATCTGATTTAAGATATGGACAATCACAACAAGCTCTTTCTCCAGACATTGCCTTAAGATGATTCTTAGTACAAGCGTCCTCGTAATCATCTGTATGTAGATCCAATACATCTCGCCCTAAGAGCTCCTCTTTTTGATATCCTAAAATAGACAGCGCGGAACTATTAATATCAACTATCTTACGATCAAAATCTAAAATTAAAAGACCGTCCATCGTGGCGTTAAATATAGTTTCGTATTTTACTAATTTTCCTTTTGATTTTAAGCCAAACACTAATTTTACACTCTCAGATAATGAATTTAAAAAACAGTCACTACTTCGAGTTTATTATATTATCTTAAGTTGATTACATTATTTATTATTATACAACAAAAAATCAGATTATTAAAAAGCACTTTTATTTAATAAAAGTGCTTTAAAACTATTTTCCCTTCTGCAACTCTTCCAAAATGCGCTTTACACCACTCAATCCTTCTTCATCTATGATTGTCAGTGAAGTAATATTTTTATTTTTCTTTCTTAAGCTAGCAATGATGTCCTCAATTTCCTCATCACTTTTCTCATCAGACTTACTCACAATAATATATTCAGGCTTTCTTAAGAGCTCTTCGTTAAATGAACCCAACTCTTCTCGAATAGATTCATAATCTTTCACCGGGTCTTCACTATCCGCAGCAACAAAATGAAATAACACTTTTGTTCTTTCGATATGTCTTAGAAACTTATACCCTAGACCCTTTCCCTCAGAAGCACCTTCGATAATCCCTGGAATATCAGCAAGAATTAAATCATAATAAACTCCTAAGTTTGGCTCGAGAGTTGTAAACTTATAATTCGCAACCTTAATTGAAGCATTGGTAAGTTCATTTAATAAGCTTGATTTTCCAACATTAGGATATCCCACAAAACCAATATCTGCAATCAATTTTAGCTCTAACCGAAGTTCAATATTATCACCAGCCTCACCTGGATTTGCCCTTTCTGGAGTAGTGTTTCTACTTGACCTAAAATGATGATTTCCAAACCCACCATTTCCACCTCTTGCAATAACCACTTCCTGCCCAAGAGAAACTATTTCATATTCCCTATTATTTGTTAAGTCTTGAGCCACTGTTCCAACAGGGACAAGAACAATCTTATTCCTTCCATCAGATCCTGTTTTTGTATTTTGAGCTCCACTCTCTCCATCTGAAGCATATACATCTTTTGTTGTACGAAAAATCTTCAGAGCTCCTAAGTCAGCAATTCCTCTTAATATAACATTTCCACCACGTCCACCATCTCCACCAGTTGGACCTTGGCAAAATTTAGTACGCGAAAACATGACAACTCCATTGCCACCTTTTCCAGCGCTTACACTTATTTTAACGTCATCTATTAACATAAAAAATTTCTTTAATTAACTCATCTAAAA
>JBHPHA010000040.1:0-5525 GCA_042569905.1 Patescibacteria group bacterium | reverse complement strand
ATGAAGTTGAGAAATGAAAAAGGTTTTACTTTAATTGAGTTGATGATAGTGATTGCGATTATAGGCCTTCTTGCTGCAGTAGCGATTCCGAATTATTTTAATTATAGAGATCGGCAAGCTATTGCAGAAAAAGTTTTGACGGGTGTTGACCTAACTCCTGATGATTGGTCTGCAATCAATGTCGGCAGAGTATCTATTAATTCGATAAATGAGGTAATGTCAAATAGGCTCGAAAATATTGACCAAAAGGGTGTGTCACATCTCGATGACGTAGATAGCGTTATTTATGAGAAGAATAGGTCTTATTTTGATGACAAACTAGCCTATAAACTTCCGGGTATTAGTAGCTCTGCTGATACGAACACTTCAATTGATATTGCTTCCAATTCAGAGTTGGGCAATGTAGGAAATATTCAACTTAAAGCCAGAGAGAGGAACCTGAAATGGTCAATTGAAAGAGATGTCCTTTCTATAACAATCCCGTGCGGCAAAAGACTGAGAAATTTGCCTAATTGGGATGGATCTAAGGTTTGGATTGGTTTGGATGATCTTGAAGGTGAGTGGGTGGTGTGTCGGGCTATTTACCCTAATGCAAACATTAACAGGGTCAATATTAGTCATGAAAAGTGTGAGTAGAAAATAGTGCACTTTAAACTACTGGATTTAAGAATCTAGTAGTTTTTTATTTGACATAAATTTAAAATATAGTAATCTTGGTTTTGGTTCTTTATTTTTTATTTTAAGAAGGCTTCGAGTGGGCCAAAATTTTTCCGAGGTGAATAATGAGAATGATTAGGCTATTTTCCATGTTAATGCTCTTTTGTCTTGTGGGGTGTGGCGCAAAAGAAACTGTTAAGGGTTTTGTGGATGACTTTTCGAAGAATCCGATCCGAATCAATGCAATGTCAGTTGGGACTGGTAAGCAGCACATTATTGAAAAGAAAATGTGTAGTCAGGACAGGGGACAGTTCTCGTACATTCTTAATAGTGGGAATGTGAATAAAATTAGCAGGTGGAATAGCTTAGGTAGCGTACATGTCAAAAGTTTTTCCGTGAAACTAAGTCCTTCGACTTCTAATAATGTGATAACTTCATATAATGTAAATATGAAAGTTATCTATAAGAATGAGGAAGTGGAGTCTTATGATTTTGAGGCAATTCAGGCGCGTAATGATTATTACTGGGAAATAAAGTAGTTTTGTGATTTTAATAAAGTGGTTTGCGAAAGCGCAGACCACTTTTTTTGTTATTGATAAAAAACAATATTTGTTCTAGTATAAAATATATAGTTAAGAGAGCAGTTGTATTTTAGTTGAAAGATAGAATTAAAAGTAAGTATGAAAGAAATATTGGGGAAAAATATTCAGGATGCGATTTTGAAAATTCAGTCAGAGGATTCTGATTGGGATGTTTTTGATATTGAGGAAATTGGTGTTGATGTTGATTATCCGAAGAATGAATCTTTTGGAGATTTTTCAGCTAACATTGCAATGATTCTTGCTTCTAAAATTAAGAAGAGCCCAAAAGAAATCGCGGAGAAGATCGCTAGTTTTTTGAATATTGAAAATATTAGTAAGTCTGAGGTTGTTATGCCTGGATATATTAATTTTCATTTGTCAGAAAATTATCTACAAAGCTTAATTAAAACTGTGAATAAAAAGGCAGGTGAGTTTGGAAATTCAGAAATTAATAGCAACAGAAAGGTTAATAATGAATTTATTTCAGCTAATCCAACTGGGCCGCTTCATCTCGGGAATGGAAGGGGTGGATTTTTGGGTGATGTACTTGGAAGGGCGCTCAGGAAAACAGGAGCGGAGGTTGTGAATGAATATTATGTGAATGATGCTGGAGAGCAGGTTGTAAAATTAGGTCATAGTGTTTTGAAAGACACTGAGGCTGTGTATGCTGGAGATTATATTGATGAGTTGAATGAGGAATTTAAGTCTGGTGACGTGAGAGAGATTGGATTGAAAGCAGCTGATAAAATTCTTGAGAATTACATTAAGAGGACAGTGAAAGAGAAAATGGGAATCAGTTTTGATTCTTGGGTTTCTGAAAAAAAGGATATTGTTGAGAGTGGAAAAATTGATGAGGCCTTAGACGCATTGAATAAGAAAGGAATGGTATTTGAAAAAGATGGGGCTACTTGGCTTCGAACTACTAAGTTTGGCGATGATAAAGATAGAGTGCTCGTAAAAGAAAATGGGGAAAAAACATACTTCGCATCTGATTGTGGGTATATTTTAAATAAGATGGAAAGAGGATTTACGGATATTATTGAAATTTGGGGAGCAGACCATCATGGATATGTTTCTCGTTTCGGGGCAGCTGCGAAAGCACTTGGATTTGAAGGTGAGATAAAATTCATTCTTGTTCAACTAGTTCGTCTTATGAAGGATGGAAAGGAGTTTAGAATGAGTAAGCGTGCTGGAAACGTTGTGTCTATAGATGAACTTATTGAAGAGGTTGGTGCAGATGTGACTAGATTTTTCTTTTTGATGTACGGGGCTGATTCTCATATGGATTTTGATTTGGGACTTGCAAAGGAACGATCAAGCAAAAATCCAGTTTTTTATGTGCAATACGCTCATGCAAGAATCTCGGGTATTTTAGAGAAATCAGAAATTGAAAATAATGATGCGGATTTGTCTTTACTTATCCATGAAAAAGAATTGAGCCTTTTGCGAGAGATTGATAAATTTCCAGGATTGGTTCAGGAGGTCTCTGAATCTTGTGCTGTTCATAAATTTCCACAATATGCAATTAAGCTAGCAGATAAGTTTCATTCTTTTTATAACGAATGTAAGGTTATTGACGAAAGCAATATTGAATTATCAACTGCAAGACTGGAGCTTATTGGTGCGGTGAGAAGTATTCTCAAGGAAACTCTTGACTTAATTGGAGTGAGTACTCCTGATAAGATGTAGTGATATTTAGATAGGTTCTTGGTTTTACATTAACAGGTATATAAATATATGCGCATTGGAATAGACGCAAGAACAATTTTAAATCCTGAAAAAACCGACTCCTCAATTGGAGCTGGTCATTATACATATCAATTAATAAGACATATTCTAGAAGTCGATTCTGACAATGAATATGTCTTATTTTTTGATTATAAAGTGAGAGATAAGGATGTGAAAAAGTTTTCAAGAAAGAATGTGAAGATAAAATTTTATCCTTTTTCTGACTACAAGCAATATATTCCTGGTGCGTACAGTGAGATATTGGGCCTTGCAACCTTGCAGAGTGAAAAAATAGATGTACTGCATGTAACATCTCCAGAGAGTAGGATTCCTGTTGGGTATCATGGAAAAACTATTGTTACGTTTAGTGACCTCTCTGCTTTTAGAGTTCCAGAGTGTCTCCCTATTTTTAAGAGAAAGAAGAATCAAGCAGTCTGTAGTTATATGGCCAATAGGGCAGATAAGATTATTGCTGTTTCAAAATCAATCAAAGATGATGCTGGGAAGTTGTTTAATGTTCCTGATAAAAAAATAGAAGTTGTGTATGCTGGATTAGATAAGAGGTTTTTGCAGAAGTCTCTAGTAAAGAAGGAAAGAGTTTTGGGGGGATATGGAATAAATAAGAAATATATTCTTCTTCTTGGAACAGTGGAGCCAATGAAGAATATAACTCGGTTAATAGAGGCCTTTTCAATTTTTAAAAAAAGAACATTAAGGGATAGTGGCAGTAAGAGAAAGAATTTTTTTGATTATCAATTAGTGTTGGCAGGAAAGAGAGGGTGGATGTCGGAAGAATACTTGCAAATTGCTAAGGACTTCGGTGTATATGATGATATTGTATTTACTGGTTATGTTATTGGTGATAATATTCCCGCTCTTCTGGATGAGGCAGAATTTTTAGTGATGCCTTCAATTTATGAGGGATTTGGAATGACTATTATTGAGGCGTTTGCTAGAGAATTGCCAGCAATTGTTTCTGACACTGCTTCGATACCTGAGATGGCTGGTGATGCAGTACACTATATTAATCCATTTGATATTAATGCTATCGCCGAAGCGCTTTATTGCTTTTCAAGAAATAAAAACGTTCGAAGTGAGTTTGCGAAAAAGGGATTGGGTCGAATTAGTGAGTTTGATTGGAGTAGTACGGCAGAAGAGACAATTGAAATCTACAGAGCAGTTGTGGATGAAAAGTGAATGTAGTATTATTGAATAGACTTCTTTAAGATCTCTTTCGTTACGAGATAATGAATTATAGTGGAAATGGTTTTCAAGGAAGCTTAATAATAAGTGTGTAAAATAAATAAAAATAGTTATGAATAAAAAAATTATAGGGATCTTGGTGTTTATTGTGGTTGCCATTGCAGTTGGTGCGTTCTATTGGGTGAATACTGAAGTTCCAATGGATGAGCTGGTTGAAAATGGAAATAGGGAACAAGTCACTCAAGAAACAGTTAATAGTGACATCGATATGGGCGGTATAACGTATTATTATGGAGAAGGGTGTCCTCATTGTAAGAGCGTTTTAATTTTCTTAGATGAATTTGATGTCTACAGTAAGGTTGATTTTGAAAAGAAGGAGGTTTGGAAGAATAAGGAAAATAGTCAGGAGTTAGCTAAGGTTGCTCAAAAATGTGGAATAAATCCAAAAAGCATCGGTGTTCCATTTCTTGCGGCTCACGGAAAGTGTTATGTGGGTCTTCCTGATGTGAAAAATTTTTTTAAAAAAGAAATTGGTATGCTGAAGAAATAGTAAAAAAGTTTTTTTAAAAAAATCCCGTCAGAAATGTTCGGGATTTTTTTTATTGATTTTACTCCTTATTTAAGTGGAGTAAATAATAAGCTTCACGGGTTAGTTTTATAGAAGAATAGCTAGTTTAAAGTAATAATGAGTAGGTGTCTGATAGGGGGCTTGCGTTATTTTTTAAAAGGTGTAATAATAGTTTGTGAGTTAGGAGATATCGATTACGAGGAGGTAATCAAACAGAGCTCAAGAAGGATCAGATAGAGATTTTTCGAAAAGCTTGACAATATTTTTGGACCTGCTAATATGTAGTGGTGCCTGACAAGAGAGATAGTGATAAATTGTTGTAAGCAATAAATTACTTGTTAAAAAAAATAAACAAAATTGAATAAAGTCTAGAGGAGTTTTACAGTATCTTTTTTGAGAACTATTACTGCTCGCCAAAAGGACGAGTTTTTATTTTGTTAAAAAGTTTGTGCTGAAATTATTTTGTTAAAGGTTGTATAATGAAAAGATTTCCGCATAAAGGAACTTTGAAAATTGAATAGCTGTTATTACTAAACCTGACAAGAGTTGTCTTTGCGGAAGCCTTTCAGTGGGAGGTATTAACAGAATGTAGGTAGTTACAGTTTATTTATTATTTTTTAAATGATTATAAACTGTTAACTTAAAAGCAATTAAAAAAAGGTTTACTCAAGCACATGGTGGATGCCTAGACTGAAGTAAGCGAAGAAGGACGTAGCAGGCTGCGATAAGCCTCGGGGAACTGTCAAGCAAGTTTTGATCCGGGGATTTCCGAATGGGGCAACCCTTTT
>JBHPHA010000039.1:0-5796 GCA_042569905.1 Patescibacteria group bacterium | reverse complement strand
GCTATGAATGTAAAAAAGAATAATTTGGAAAAATCAGAAATTGAATTAGTTGTAAGTATAGACTGGAAGGATTGGAGCAGTTTTATTGATCAGTCTTTAGAGGAAATTGGTAAGGAAGTTAAGATTGAAGGTTTTAGACCAGGAAAGGCACCTAAGGATATGATTGAGCAAAAAGTTGGTAAGGATTTCATATTGAACGATGCTGCTCAAAAAGCAATTCACAAAACTTATCCAGAGATTTTAGCAAAAGAAAAAATTGATGCTATTGGACAACCAAAAGTTGAAATCTTGAAAATTGCAGAGGGAAATCCTTTGGAATATAAAGTGGAAACAACTGTGATGCCAGAAATTACATTGAGTCCTTGGAGAGCTGCAGTGAAAAAAGTTAACAAGGAAAATAGTACAGAAACAGTTGAGGTTGACGAGAAAGATGTTGATGCTGAGCTTGAAAAAATTGCACAAAGCAGGGCTGAGTTGGTTAAAGTTGATAGAGTAGCTAAGGATGGTGATAGTATTGAAATTGATTTCGACGCTTCACAAGACAATGTTCCAATTGAAAATGGTTCAAGCAAAAATCACAACCTAGTTTTGGGTAGTGGATCTTTTATTCCTGGATTTGAGGAGCAACTACTTGGTACTAAGGCTGGAGACGAAAAGGAATTTGAACTTACTTTTCCAAAGGAATATCACGCAAAGCATCTTGCAGGAAAACCTACTACATTTAAAGTAAAGGTTAACGCTGTTCAAGAAAGAAAGGTTCCAAAGATCGATGATGAATTAGCAAAATCTTTAGGAAAATTTGAAAATCTTAAAGCTCTTAAGGACGTAATCATTAAGGGAATGACAGAAGAGAAGAATCAAAAACTAAATGAAAAGAAACGTTCTGATATTGTTGAAGAGATTGTTAAATTGACTGAAGTTGAAATTCCTCAAATGTTACTTGATGAAGAAATTAGTAAGATGTCTCAAGAGTTTGAATCTCAAATCCAAGGTATGGGAATGCAAATGGATCAATATCTAGAGCAAATAAAGAAAACTAAAGAGGATCTAATGAAAGATTGGGCTCCTCAAGCAGAGAAGCGAATCAAATCAGCACTTGCCTTAGAAGAGATTGTGAAAACTGAAGAAATTAATGTTGATGCAAAAGATGTAGAAGATGAAATGAACAAGACAATGCAAATGTACAAAGATGTTAAGGATGCAAAAAAGAACATCGATATGGCAAGACTATATAACTACACTAAGGGGATGCTTCAAAATGCGAAAGTATTTGAAATGTTGGAAAAGCTTTAATAAAAAGAAATTAAACCCCACTGCAAAAGTTGGGGTTTAATTTTTATATCAATATGCAAAATGATATTAAAAATCAAATTTTAATACCAACTGTCATTGAAAAGACTAGTTTCGGAGAAAGAGCTTACGATATTTATTCGAGACTTTTAAAAGACAGAATTATATTTATCGGTACTGGTATAGAGGACAATATGGCCAATGTGATTATTGCGCAGTTGTTGTTTTTGGAATCACAAAATTCTAAGGAGGACATAAAGATGTATATAAATTCACCAGGAGGTTCAGTTACAGCAGCTTTGGCTATCTATGACACTATGAATTACATCAAGTGTGATGTTCAGACCATTTGCGTGGGAATGGCTGCTAGTGCGGCTTCAGTGCTGTTAGCAGCAGGAGTTAATGGGAAGAGATTCATCTTGCCAAATGGAGAGGTGATGATTCATCAAGTTATGGGAGGAGCACAAGGTCAGGCAACTGACATTGATATTCATGCTCGTCATATTCTTAAAACAAAAGAGAAACTGAATAATATTCTTTCAAAGCACACTGGTCAAGATGTTGAAAAAATTGAAAAGGACAGTGATAGGGATTATTATATGAGCGCTGAGGAAGCTAAGGAATATGGAATAATAGATAAGGTAATATAAAAAAGTGGATTACCTGTGGATAAAATGTTAATAAAACCGCCTCAATTTATCGAGGTGGTTTTATATTTGACTTAAAGGATATTTTAAAGTATCTTTAAATATCAATAAAATTGATAAAGGTGGTAATTTAAAAATTGAATATATAAAAAGGAGATCGAATATGAAAAGAAAGATAATGATGATTCGAGTTAAAGATCTCGAGATTGAAATACCAGCAATTCAAGAACCTGATTGGTCTAAGCTCCCAGACTTTGTTGGCGAGTGTGATTTTAATAATCAGGTTTATTGTATTATTCAAATTCAGGGCGGGAAAATCCTCATTGGAGGACGCTTTACTAAATTTAAAGATAGAGAGGTAGGTTGTCTAGTTTGCCTTAGCTCCGATGGGTCTGTGGATGAAGAGTTTATGGATAGCATTGGAAGAGGGGCTACTGATTGGGTTTGGTGCGTTACTCAAATCCAAAACGGTAAAATACTCATTGGAGGAAGATTTACGAGGTTTAAAAATAGAGAGATAGGCTGTCTAATTTGCCTTAATCTTGATGAAACGGCTGACCTAAAAAACGTCAAGCAAGATTCTGATTCCGATCTTCCTTTTTGAAATTACAACAAAACCACTTGCTAAAAATAGTAGGTGGTTTTATTATTGACCTTTTTTGTTTGGTGTAGTAGGATTAGCGGAAGTTCTTTAAGGTGGCAAAGTATTTTTTGATTATAAAATATCAACAGGAGACTTTATTATGATGGGAATGTCTAAAATCATAGCGGCGTCCAAAATAGATAAAGAAGATTTTGATACATCATCCCCGATTTCAATTGTAGAAGGAGTGAGTTGGGAATTTGAAGAAAAGTTTTTAGTGGAGGATGATAGGCTATTGCTGGAAAGAAATCTTTGTTTGACAAGTGATTCTCCTTTGGGAAAAATTGCATTGGCGATTGCGGCGATTGAAAAATATTTCCCCAATTGTAAAATCGAAATCGGTGAGGTCTGGAAAGATGACATTTGCAACGAGCTAGTAAAAAAAATTGAAGCAAGTGACGAAATGGATACGAACGAGATTGAAAAGTTACTGTTATTTGATGAGTTGCGACTAGTGATTTATGTTGACGAAGAACCTTTTGACTATTTAGCGAACCATTTTGGTCTCAGTATCAACCATTTAAAAGTCAAAAAATTTCCTGTGTGGGATTATCTGGATCTTTTAAGGGAGCTTAATCTTATAATGCACGGGTTCTATCATGATTGCAATGAGTATGCGTTTTTAGCTCAAATGAAAAAAATCGTAGAGCTTTTTCCTGAATCGTGTTTTGCAATTAAAACCCTTCGTAATGCTCATTTTCAAAAGCAAGGGGCGGATTTGGAATATGTCGAGTTGATTCGACAGGAAAGCCGAAGGAAGATGTCTATTTTTAATTTATACGGACTATATTTCACGACTAAGGATGATTTCTGGATGCAGCTTCTGGTCAGTGAATATGGTCATAAAGTTATTGAGTATCTTCAAGGCATCGAGGATGAGCAGGGCATACGCGTTGAAGAACTTGTGGCGTGGATGGAAAAATAAAACGAAAAAAGGAGATGAGGACATGGCGAAAACTGGAGATGTTATTGAGCGTGAGAATAAACAGGAAGTATGGAATTGAGGCGGGTGATTCTGGTTTGTTTGGAATGATTGTTAATCACGTTAAAGAGCGTCAATTGGCTAAGGAAGGTAAGCGAGGCGCTCATTTTATTTTGCGTTGCGGGTGCTGTGGTCCTGGTGGAAACACCTTGGATATTTACTACGAAAAAGATTCTGAGGGTAAAATTCAAAACCTAGAAATCGGAGGTATTAATGGTTCAGCAGAGAACTGGCGTGAGATTTTGTTACCGATGTTGGGAGTTGGTCCTGATGCTGTTAAGTTAAAATAGATATAAAGCAAAGGAGTATGGATAAATCCAAACTCCTTTTTTATATTTCTTAAAATAAGCTTTATGATGACTGGAGGAGTGATAGGAGACTTTCCCCATTCATTTCTTTTGGTTTTTTTATTTTCATGATATCCAGGATTGTAGGTGCGACGTCACTGAGTAATCCTGATACTTGATTTTGTGCAATAAGTAAATCATCTTCACCTCGAGATTCAATTCTGTGATTGTTTGGTGTAATCAGCCATAGTGGCACTGGGTTACTAGAATGCTCTGTCACTTTTTCTCCTGAGCTTGGACAGATTAACTCCTCAGCATTTCCATGGTCAGCTGTGATTAGTACGCACCCATCTTTTTTTAGAGTAGCTGTGATGAGTTCGCCCAGTTTTTTATCAACAAATTCAATTGATTTTACGACAGCGTCCATGTTTCCAGTGTGACCTACCATGTCTGCATTGGCATAGTTAACAAGAATAAAATCGTATTTGTCGGAATCAATTGCTTTGATTATTTTTTCAGTAACTTCTCCAGCACTCATTTCAGGAGTTTGATCAAATTTGGAGACGCTCGGAGATGGTACTAGAAGCCTGTCTTCTCCCGGCCATGGGTCTTCTGCTCCTCCATTGAAGAAATACGTTACATGGGCGTATTTTTCGGTCTCAGCGATACGTAACTGTTTCTTTTTAAGCTTACTTAGTGTTTCTCCCAAGCCATTTTTAAGTTCTTCAGGTGGAAAAACTACAGAAACGGGGAGAAATTTTTCATACTCTGTGAAGGTGATGATCTGAATGTCTAGATGAGTTCTTTTGAATTTTTTGAATTCAGGATCAGAAAGCGCAGTGGTTATTTGTCTGGCACGATCTTCTCTGAAGTTGAAAAAGATAACAGTATCATTGTCATTAATAGTTGCAATTGGCGAACCTTTCTTAACCACAACTGCTGGTTCTATATACTCATCGGTAATATCTTCTTCGTAGGATTTCTCTAGATATTTAATAGGGTCTTCTATTTCTTCGCCCTCTCCTAATGTTAGGGCGTCGTATGATTTTTTAATTCTATCCCAATTATTATTTCTGTCCATTGCCCAATTTCTACCACAGATTGTTGCAATTTTTCCAACTTTCAACTCGCGCATCTTGGCTTGTAATTTTTTTATCATTTCTACTCCTGATCGAGGCGGAGAGTCTCTTCCGTCAGTGAAGAGGTGAATAAAAACATTCTTCACTTTATTCTTTGAAGCTAATTCCAAAAGTGCGAAAAGATGTTCATAGTAAGAGTGCACGGCTCCTTCGCCGAGTAGTCCCATAATATGCAAGCTGTTATTTTTTTTATTAACATTAGCCATCCCTTCTAATAATACCTTGTTACTAAAAAAAGTCTCATCTTCTATGGATAAGTTAATTCTTGGTAAATTCTGGTAGATTATTTTACCAGCTCCTAGTGTTAAGTGTCCGACTTCGCTATTTCCAGGCTCTCCCCATGGAATGCCAACTGAAACTCCTGAGGCTTGAAGCGCTAATTCGGGATAGTATGCGCTAAGTTTATCTACAGTAGGCGTGTTCGCTTCTTTTATTCCGTTGCCGGGTATTTCATTACTGAGCCCCCAACCATCTAAAATTACTAGCACAACTGGCTTATACATGTGATTGTTTTTATTTGCAGATATTATCGAAATGTGTTTTATTGTTACTTGTTTAAATATATCATTTTATTTTTTCTTTGACAAAACAAGATTGATGTAATATTATTTTGATAAATCCAATGTTGTGGATTTGGGGTCTATTCATAATTCTTCTTTCGTAGGAAAAGACTAAAATTTCTTACAAAAAGTGTGAATGTGAAAAAGACTATTAAAGTGATGATTCCAAAGGACTTTGGAATTTTGAAATAATTAGAGTTAAAATGATATATTTAAACAAGTAACAATAAAACACATTTCGATAATAT
>JBHPHA010000038.1:0-5935 GCA_042569905.1 Patescibacteria group bacterium | reverse complement strand
AATAAAATTGGCATTGTTATTCCAATAGCCCTTTCTAATAATTTATGCCTTTTGATGTCTTCTACAAAATTCCATTTCAAAATCATAAAACAACCTGGTTTTGAATTACGCTCACCCTTATCCATCACACCTTCCACCTTCCATTTCCTAAGAACTTCTTTGTCCATATTAGAAACATATAGATCAGGAATAGCCGAAGAAATCGGCGCTAACGCTCTCACTTTTTCAGAATACTCCTCAGCATATAAGATAATCACAGCACCACCTAAGCTGTGTCCAGCCAAGGCAAATGGCTCCTGATACCAAATTTGATTTCTTGACCATTCAATAACATCTTCCAGGTCCTGATAGGATCTCGTCATAGTAGCATCACTATAATCACCATCACTTTCCCCAAAAGTATTAGTTGTATCAAATCTTACTACAGTGTAACCATTTTCCTTAAACGATTCAGCAAATATCTCAATATGCGCTTGCTCCTTAAATCCTCCCAAGCCATGCACAACAAAAGCCAATCCTTTTTGATTTTCATTTTTATCAACAAGAACAGCTATTCTCTGATTTTTTCTATTTTTCATAAAGATCTTATCCATAGAAATTCTCCTTTTTGACAATTATCATAAAGATTTATAGTGCAATTTAAAAATAGCATAACCACATCCAAATATCAACACGAATCATAAAAAAAGTTCGATCCTTCATCTTGGGGTACAAAAAATAACCCCCTACTAAAGGGTTATTTAATCTCTGAGCCGGACTGTGGACGACGTTCGAACTGAGGTTGAGAATGTAAGGGAATTGATTACTACTTTTTAGTAATTACAAGTATCCTAATCACTCTCGATCTGTTGATATACTCTCCTTATTTTTTCTTTTTTAGACGCAACCTCATCCCAATTTATCTCAGTTGTTGTATTTGTATTAAATTCAACACCTTCCTCAGTAAGCCAACTAATTAAAGTTATAACGGTATAAACATCAACCATTTCCCTTTCCTTTCCATTCAAATCCAAGTTCTCCATCATTGAATTTAAATAAATATCTCCACTTTCAGTATCCAAATAACTAGCTTGAATTGTTCCTAGCACCTCAAGATAGTCGCCATAAGTAATAGAATCTAAATCAACAATTCCACTAAATTTCCCTTTGTTGATCATTATATTCTTTGAACACATATCATCATAATACAATTCAGACTCTACTGATTCAAAATATGAAGAATACTTTTCGATAATGTCATCTAAAATACCCAAAAATTCATCACCTAGTACATTAGTTTTTTCATCTCTAGACTTCCATTCCCGAATCCTACTAAGAATAAAGTCCAACCAAGAATCAAATGTACTATTCTCATTTTCCCCCACATATCCAAACCTTCCGTTAGTAGGCATCTTTCTTAGCTTTAAAGTCACTTCTGACAACTCACCTGCGATACTCCTTAGCTCATCCTCATCAAGATCAAAAAATACCTGACCAATATCCTGACCATCGATCTTACTTAAAATCTGATAATAGCATGGAAACTCTGACTTTGTATAGTCCTCAAAAACTATCTCTGGAACCTTGATTCCATACTCCCTAAACAAGGGAATGTTGCGACTAGATCCTGCAATATCCTTCCTGTCAGAATTAAAACGTAAAATGAATTCCTCACCACTCTTCAACTTTATTAAATAAACCTCATTACATAAACCCGTGGTTATCTTTTTTAACTCCACTGGAGCTTCTTGAAACTTGCTTTCAACTAAGCCAGAGATTTGATTTTCTATTTTCATACCAGCAACCTCAGCATTACTCTCAGATAAACCTACATATTTTTCTTCTGTTATCATATTAAGAATTTATTAAATTTTTATACCCAAAGTATACCACAGTTCGATCCTTCATCTTGGGGTACAAAAAATAACCCCCTACTAAAGGGTTATTTAATCTCTGAGCCGGGCAACGGAAGACGTTCGAACTGAGATTGAGAGTCGGATAAAACTTATCATGCACTAATCTAAATCAATCTATATGCTAATTTTATCAAGAATCTTATCCACAAATGTCATCTTCACTTCAATAAAGTTTCCATCCTTAGCATCATATGCCACCTCTTTATTTATCTCAACAAGAAAAAGTCCAAAAACTTTTTTGAATTTAAAGCCTGAAACTAAATACTTAGCACTCTCACCATTTAAAATCTCGATCTTCTCTACGATCTCAACATCACCATTATCCCTGGCATTATTATAAATTTGATCAGGTGATATAACTATCTCCCTATCATTCAAAGCTTCATCAATAAAAACCTTACCGGAATTACTGTCTACAATTAAGTCAGCTGTTGTATAAGACTCTACCCCTGAAGATTTCACGACAAGACCATCCTCTCCTTTTTCAATAGTCATACTTATTTGATCCCGTCTTAGTGTATCCTCTGTAATATCATCATTAACAATATTAATCCTACTCGCTAGCACATCATAAAAAACTCTTGTATTTTTAACATTTTCCTGATCAAAAACATAGGAAATCATATTATTACCATTTTCATCTACAAACAAGTACTCGTTTAATTTTTGATTGAAAATATGGTGCGAAATCAAACCAAACTCATCCGAATCACTATCGGCATTTTTTTGGTCAACTAATATTTCAGTTAATTTTCCATCCGTATCTATCTTAACTATTTCCCGTAAAATATTCTGGAGATCTCCTTTTACCGTGGTTCTGGTTAATAATCCATCAGACCCGTACGAATCTTCAGTCCTCTCCCTTGATATTTCATTTCCAGACCCATTGAACATGATTATTTCCACAACATCACTGCTCATCCCATCTTCAGACATCTCCTCCCATACACTCACCTTACTAATTTTCTTATTATTTTCATCAAAATTTATTTTAACCTCAATATCCAGTCCTGCTTCATTTTTCTTTTCAACCTCAGTAACAGTACCATCATTATTCTTTATCACATTCTTACTTAAAACAGGCTCACTCACCACAGTCTTAGACGCGGTACCACAAAGCTCATGCACTCGTCCAGTTTCTTTTAGATCACTACAATACTTATCACACCTTTCCTTATCATTAACCCCAGAAGAACAAAATGTCACAACCTTATCCCTTATCTCCTTGATTTTCTTAGTGTCACCACAGAGCTCACTATCGCCCCTAGCTGCTCTCAAATTCTCACAATACTGCTCACATCTTTCTTCATTATAAACCTCAGGAGTACAAAAATCTACAACTTTTTTCCCATAACGCTCTCTTCTTTCTTCGTAAATCTTATTCCAATCTGTATGAATCGGATCAGTTGGATCATAAATAGGAGGGGTATATGTACTAGTATAAGCAAAGGATACAAGCGGGATTATCAAATATACCGCAAATACAAAAACTACTAATATTCTTTTCATGATTTCATAAATTTATCAATTATTAATCTAATCATATCACAGTTCATTCCCCATCACTATCAAGACTTAAGTTCGAACCAAAACCGTTCTTTATTTAAAACAAAAAACACGCTTTTACACGTGTTTTTTGAAAGTGAGCCGGACAGCGGAAGACGTTCGAACTGAGATTGAAAATCAGAGAGAGTTAAGTATTATCATTCAGCCTTCTATTTAGCCCTGGATTCAGGAAAACAAAAAAACGCCTTTGGATTTTTCCAAAAGCGTTTTACCTACTTAAAACAAAATCGATTTATTTCACAAGAATTGCATTTATTCCTTCGACTCCGTATTGGTCACAAACTCCATTACCTTCGATTTTTACGGTTTTTCCTTGCTCATATGCAACCAAAAGAGATGCTGTCCAAATCTTTCCGATTCCTGTGTCAGCGTTATCGTATGCAAACCAGTCCGATGTTGAACAGAAAGTGTAAGAGTCACCCAGAAATATGGAATTTCTTGTAACTCCGTTGATTGATTGAGTTTTCATTGTCAGGACCGTGCCTTCGTATTCTGAGGCGATTGCAAATCCAGTCATTGATAGTATTGCGATTATTGTAAGGATTACTTTTTTCATTTCGCTTCTCCCTTAATCGAGAATAAAATTGATAATTGCTGCTGAAGCAGCACTGCTTGATGGAACCGATTCTTCGCTCACATAAAAAACTTTTTCCTTTATGCAGTTATCCGATTCGTGAATCTCATCCACATCACCTTCACCATTGTTTTGATCGACAGTTCTATCGATACAGCCAACAATATTGTAATAGTTGCCGGGCTGTATAGAATCCTTATTAAGGAGAATAAGTCGATCATCTTCGTGATGAGGATCATCTCCCATTTCCAAGTTATATTTTTGAATTGTATCTATTCCAACTCTTTCCCATTCACTATGAAGATCCTCCTTAATTCCTTTGGAGAGATAATATCTCACCTCAACATAGTCGTGATCTCCTTTCCAATCAGCATCTCCGTCATTTTGAAACCAAAGATGCATATACATATCTTCAGACTTGCACCACACGTACTTTTCTTGACCCGATAGCGTCTTCAATTTAGTTCCCACGCCCTCAAAATTAGGCTTGGTTGGTTCCGAAGTTTCCTCGGGATCAACGACTGATGCAGATAAATAAGGCGAGCTCCCTGATGCAGCAGGATCTTCCAAATCATCCAAAGATGAAATACCTGAATTAGAATTATCAGTAACTCCAAAGCACTCCTCTATGCTATTAACACTTGTAACTTCACTATCATCACGCCCCTTACACCACTGACCAGTCATTCCATCGAGAACAAGGTAGCTTGAATATGGTAACAAATCACTGCCAGTTCGACTTCCAATCGCAAAAGAGAAGAATTTACCGATCTCCTGAGCCGTATAGTTCTCAGAAACATCCACATTGTCATAACCAAATTCATCGCCCGGACCACCTTTCCAGCCAATACCTAACTCAAAATCACTCTCTATTTCGCTTTTTTCATAACCAAACTTCTTGGCAGATGATAAGTCAATATTAAGACGAAATCTCAGCTGTACATCAAGAGTACTCGGATCAGCAACAAACCAAAAGCTGGCTTCACTTAATGCAACCCAGTAGTCATATACTACATCTCCCTGAAGCTCGTGTGGATTCACAATTCCAATTCCATACTTATCAGTGCCACTCCAAAAATCATACGCGGTAGAATCTAAATAGGCCTCAGGTATGCTATCATTCACACCATCTAACCTTCCGAATCCCCAAAAATCTAGCTTCTCAACTTCATTCTTATTGTCAATTACAAGGGTTGACTCTAGAACAAATGGAAATATCATACTATCCTCATTCGCTTTTTTTAGCCTCCACTCATTAAACAACTCTCCTCCATCAGCCTGAAATGCAACTCGGTATCCGCTTAACTTTCCTTGATCGTTATAATGGAAAGCAATATATACCCTTTTAGGCAACCATCCACTGTAATTCAACCGGTCATTGCTACCTTCAATGCTAACATCCGCAAATGCAGCACCTGCCACACCAAAAAAAATCAACAAAAAAACAGCCAGCGCCTTATTCACTTTTTCCTCCTTTTTTAAAGTTCTACATTTCTAGAGCAAAACACTCTACTAAATCCAACACAACACACTGTTACGCTAGAAATGAGTAACTCTAAACGGTATGCGATAATAGCTAAAAAATCGAAATAAAAAAATTAAAAACTACAGGCAACAAATATACAGTCAATGGAAGAATGAGCAATGCAAGCACAATGAAGCTTTTTTTGGTTTTAAATTCTTTTTTTATAAGAATAAAATAAATTAGAAAAAACAAGTTTAATAAAACTGCCAAAAAATGAAAGAGTGCCGTGATTAAGAAAGTTCTTTCTTCTGGAACCCCTAAAACAACAAAATAATCATATACTAAGAAAAATAATACAAAAGAATTTGCCAAACCAAACAAGCTCCAAAACGTAAACTTAAATATCCTTAACTCAAAAAAATTACTAATTTTATT
>JBHPHA010000037.1:0-6060 GCA_042569905.1 Patescibacteria group bacterium | reverse complement strand
ACTCCGAACCCAATCATTAAATCCTGTTCCGATATTTTCCATAAATTCTTCATTTATGGTTCCATTAGGATTGAGACAAATAAAGTAATTGGCTGAGTGTCCATTGAACTCGGTAAAACCCCCTCCAATGAGAAATTTTCCGTCTCGAGCCTGAATAATGCACTGAACATTGTCATTAAAATCGCATTCACCAATAAACGGTGGCAACTCAGAAAGGTCAATCTTTCTTGCTTCCTTAAATTCAGGTTTTTTATCTTTAAATCGAATCATCATTATCTTTCTTTTCATTTCTAATCTCCTTTTGCATATATATTCACTTGTTAAAGTTCTATTAATCAATATATCATTGACATTTCATATTAATTCAAAAAGACTTTCCAGTCAAACAAAAAACCACTTACTAATTCTAGTAAGTGGTTATATTAATGATATTTAAAAAGGAATGTCGTCATCAAAGCTGGAACCCAGACTTCTCTTGAATTCACTGGCTATAGTCCCATTTAAATTCAGGCGAGCAAAATAGCTTAATGACTCATTATTGAATTCAGTGAAATGACCACAAACAAGTAGCTCGTCATCCTGGATTTGAGCAACGCACATAACTGCACCATCAAGCCCCAATCCGATGTTTCTTATGAATTTTTCATTTATAGTTCCATTTGGATGCAGACAAGTAATATGATTCGCTACCCCTCCATTGAAAACACTAAAGTTCCCCCCGATAATAAATTTACCACTCTTAAGTTGAGAAATACTATAAACCTCATCATCGAACCCGCTACCAATATTTCTCATGAACACATCACTTATAGTCCCGTTAGCATTCAAACAAACAAGATGGTCAACATCAATGTCATTAAAGATATCAAAATTTCCTCCAATAAGCAGCTTTCCATCTTGAGCTTGAGTGATGCAGTGAATCTCGTCATGAAAACCATCACCAGTATTTCTCAAGAACTCTTCACTTATTGTCCAATTGTAATTTAGACAAACGATTCGATTCACTATTCTTCCATTAAATCTAGTAAAATTTCCCACAATGACATATTTATTATCCTTAATCTTAATAATGCAATTAACACCTCCATTAAAACCATCGCTTATACTCTCCATAAACTCCTCATTTATGGTTCCATCGGAGTTAAGACAAATAATTCGATTCACTATTCTCCTATTAAACAGAGTAAACTCTCCTACGATGACATGCTTATTACCCTCAGTTTGAATAATGCAACTAGTACTAAAATCAAACCCCTTTCCAACATTATCCATGAATTTTTCGTTTACGGTTCCATCAACATTAAGACAAACAATTCGATTCACCCTTCTTCCATTAAATTGACGGAAACCTCCTCCAATAATGAATCCATTATTTTGAGTTTGAAGAATAAATCCAACCCAATTGCCAAAACCTGTTCCAATGTTTCTCATGAATTCTTCATTTATGGTCCCATCAGGTTCTAGGCAGATAAAACAACCAACTTCTCGTCCATTAAACTCAGTAAAATCACCTCCAACGAGAAATTTTCCGTCTCGAGCCTGAATAATGCACTGAACATTGTCATTAAAATCGCATTCACCAATAAACGGTGGCAACTCAGAAAGGTCAATCTTTCTTGCTTCCTTAAATTCAGGTTTTTTATCTTTAAATCGAATCATCATTATCTTTCTTTTCATTTCCAATCTCCTTTTGCATATATATTCACTTGTTAAAGTTCTATTAATCAATATATCATTGACATTTCATATTAATTCAAAAAGACTTTCCAGTCAAGCAAAAAACCACTTACTAATTTTAGTAAGTGGTTATATTAATGATATTTAAAAAGGAACTTCGCAATCAATTTTTTTCCTTAGGTTTTTAATCACCAACAGTTCCATCGGGATTAAGGTGAATCAAATATTCAGAATTCAATCTTACCTTTCCGTCTTCCTGCGGATGCTTTATCTTTTTTCATTTCATCCTCCGCAACTACAGACATTGACTTTATCTGATCACGATAACCTTCAGGAATAAGTCTTTTGCTATTGGAAAATTTAATCGCCATCGCAGTCATTCTCTGAAATTCTTCCTCTTTTCTTGAGCGAATGAAATCACTCAGAGCTACTGTAATGTAATCCACAGCAGCTTCCGACTTGCTATCTTCCTCCGCAAATTCCATAGCATTTAAAACAATGTCCTTAATCTCTGAACCAGTCCACCCCTTTAATTGCCCATGAAAAACAGAGAAATCAAATCCTTCGCAATTAACTCCGTACTCATCACAGATTGATTTGAAAATCTTATCCTGACTAGAGTCTTCAGGGAGAACAGCTACGCGCTTATCCATCCTTCGCAGCATAGGACCAGAAAGTCTTTCTGGATAATTAGTTGCGAGTATAAAAAACAATCTTCCTCGCAAAGAATCATCACCAATCACATTCTGAAGCTTTCCTCGAATACGATCCGAGACTCCCGAGTCACCACTATGCCCATCACTATTCCCAATTGACTCAGCTGCCTCATCCATAAACATAATCGTAGGAGACATAGCGACAGCAATTTCAAGAGCCAAATTCAACCTCTTGTCCGATTCTCCAACATATTTATCAAGCACATTTTGCATAATAACAAAGTTCACCCCACTTTCTCTGGCCAAAGCCTCCGCAATCATTGTTTTTCCAGTACCAGGAGGACCCATAAGCATAATAGCTTTATTCGTTGTTATGTCTCCAGTTTTCAGCTTCTTAATCTGCCTCCTTAACGGAACTTTAATATATTCCATCCCGCCAATAGAATCCAATCCGTGTTTAGGACGAACTACCTTAAGTATTCCTCCAGTTTGTGCTTCGATAAGTTCTCTTTTTTTATTCCAAATCAAGTCCTCCGAAACACACATCTCATTTACAGATGCAAACAAGAAAATGTCATCCAAATCCCTGCACCGTAGCCCTGTTGAAAGATTGGCCAAAGTCAAAACATCCAAATTATCTGCGAACTTAATCTTATCACTACGAAATGAACATTCGATGAAATGCACCAGTTCATCACGATTTGGCCTAGGAATATGTATTGAAATAACGGGACTATCCCCACCACTCAATATTGAACTAGTACATCCGCTATTCGCCTCAATGAGAATAACTGAATTACCTGTTCCTAAAAGAGGGCTATTAAGTCCTGCCCAGCGCTGTAGAGCCACTACAAGTGGTGATTTATAATCACCCTCGGAAGCGATTGACTCAATGTAATCAATCGCTATAGCTGCTACTTTGTCATCAGGCTTACCGCTAGACAATAACTCCTCAAGGATCCTGAAAACTTTCTGAGGATCAGTTGGTAATCCACCTACTTTACCTGACTCTTCAATAGCTTGAGCAAAAATGCCTTCACTATCATCACTTGAATGACTATTGGCAATCGTGGTTAGTACATCCCTCATTCTTAAATCAGCAGACTCAAATCCAGTCATCTCATCTGAAAAAGAAAATCCTCCGGAAATATCCCAGACAGAACCCACTTTTCTCCCAAGAGTGTTCCTTGCCCAAAGCTCACGCAAGGTTATGTACTCATCTTTATAAGGAAAAAGGTCGGCTGTATTTCCCTTAATAAGAAACACTTGCCCCACTTCAGCATTATGCATGCTCACGAAATACTCAAACCACTTATGTGCGGTTACTTCATTAAAACTCATCTGACACCTCCATTTTCATCCTATATAACATCGGGAAATCCTGTTTGAGTAATAGATCCCTCACAATCAATTGTTATTTCAAAAGATCGAGAAGCATTAAGTATCACACTTGAATCAATTCTATCCGAAAGAAAATGCAAGCGCTGATTGGATGAACCCCTCATGGACTCCAAACACTTCTCACTATTAACGAACGGGCCATCTATGAGTAAATCTATCTGATTTAACAAAAGATTCCACTCACTGCTACCAGCGCATTTAATTTCCTCCAATTCATACCCCGTATAGCAAATGACTGAAAGACCTCTATCATGAACCTTCCTCATCAAAAGAGATAAAGCGCATGCTTGACTAAAAGGCTCTCCTCCAGATATAGTCGCTCCTTCAATTCCATCCACAGAAATAATTTTTTCGTAGAGTTCATCTACAGAAATAATTTCCTTTTTTATAAAAGACTGGGAATCAGGATTAAAGCAACCAGCACAAGAGCGAGGACAGCCTTGAGTCCAGATCACAAATCTTTTTCCAGGACCATTTACATAAGAAATCGGCATCACATTATGAACATTCAACTCATTCATTATGCCTAACCTCCTGAGTACTGCACACGGAATTTACTGATGACACCTCAGTATTCTTTTTCATTTTGATATCATCAATACCGATTTCAACTCCAAGTAGCTTCATGTCCTCAGCAATTTCACCGGCATCCAAAAGGCATTCATTTCCTGAATATCCAATCATTTCCATTTGCATTTTTCCATCTGCATCAACTGTCATAACCAAACCTTTATCGCTCATCATATCACCTATTTCGCCGCTACGAGATTTAATCTCTTGTTTTTAGAGTCCACCTTAATAACAACACTCATACCCTTTCTTTGAGCCGCAATCTTACAGGCGATCATTGAACAAGCAGATCCCAGCACTTTTTCCAGTTTTTTTCGAAGTTTATCTCTATAATCCTGCTGACGTTGATGATAAAAATCACCAATAATTACCAGCTTTCCATGCTTATCAACTCCTAACCCCATTCCGGGAAACTCACCAGAACTAGCTGACGAAAAAGCATCCAGGGCACAGATAATCTCAATGCCTTCAAGCGACCTTTGATGACAACCATCCCAGTCAAGTACATAATCAGTAATCTTAACACCATTAAAATTTAGAAGCTTGGCAGCAATTTTTATTGCCTCTCTCAAAACTTCCGGGCGAACATTATCAAAACTTTTCACAGAACACTTGCTAACATGAGACATCTTAAATCCCCCTTAAAATTGAATTCCTTTTCCACTTCCCCTTACTCTTTTTTGACTAAAATATTCACTGACCCCTTTCTTTACAGACTCCTTTATTCCCAGAGTGGACTCAGCTAGGTAGTCATTCAGATTGGATTCAAACTCTTGCCTCATTTTTTCAAGCGAAACGTCAAAATCTTTTTGTGACTTAGCTTGCTTCTTGAGCATACTTGCGAGTTTCTTTTTGACACCTAAAAAAGCCTTTTCGACATACTCAGCTGAAATACGCGGGATATCCTCCTCGATTTGTGCCATCCTCTCATCAATTTGAATCAACTTCTCAGATAGTCTGCTGTCAAACAACTCAATTATTCTGTTTAAATCGACATTTTGACCAGAGCACTTGGATTCATCTATTGAATCGTCTATGGCATCTCCAGAAGCATCTTCGCCTGAATCATCATCTGAATCATCGTCTGAAAAATCTGGGTCCAGCTCAATAAAATCAAACTTACCCGCATATCTTTCAATCAAATCATCTACGGAAACTTTTTCAACTTTAACCTCGAGTTTTTCCGCCTCCATCAATGCTGTAGAATACTCAGAAAAAGCAAACACGCTCCCTAATATTTGATACTGCGAACCTAATACAGACTCACCATCCGTAATAATAAAATAATCCTGATCTGGTTTAAGCACCCTTCCAACTTCACGCTTCCATAATTCAATCATTCTCTCATCCATCTCAATTCTCCTCTACTAGAGTTTGAACAAAAAATATCTTGCCCTGAATTATCTATTTTATTTTAAAAGTACCAATCAAAATGTACTTAATCAAAAAACACTCTGACAGATCATAATAGCATACAAAACGCTATTTTGTCAAGCAAATAACCACTTACTAATTTTAGTAAGTGGTTATGCACTGATGCTTAAAAAGGAACTTCAAAGTCATCTTTATCTATCGCGACTTTGCTAGATTTCTAATCACCAACGGTTCCCTCAGGATTGAGGCAGACAAAGCGCTTGACTGAGTGTCCATTGAACTCGGTAAAATCCCCTCCAATGAGAATATTTCCTTTTTTATCTTGAATAATACTCCGAACCCAATCATTAAATCCTGTTCCGATATTTTCCATAAATTCTTC
>JBHPHA010000036.1:0-6238 GCA_042569905.1 Patescibacteria group bacterium | reverse complement strand
AAGTTGAATAGGTATATTATGATTTTGATAAAGATCATTCGAGGATTTTGGATTCACTTAAATTGGTAAAATAATTTTTTACAAATATGATATTGATAGATGTTCCTCCAGATTTTAGAACTCACGCGAATTATATTGAGCATTTTAATAGATTGTCTAAGGGCTTGTCGGTTAAATATAATAGAGGAATTGGAAAAGCCAACGTGAGTGAATCACTGATTATGTACAAAAAAATCCAATTAGCAGAGTTGACATACAAGAGTATAGTTGGAGAGAGTGATGAGATTTTGAAAAACTTAGAATATTCTCAGGTATGTGTATCATGGATAGCTGTTAAGAGTTATTATTTATTATTTAATTTGTTGCTCGTTTTTGAATATTTAGTGAGTTTGGATGAAAGTGCGTTTAATTTTTCTCATAAGAAAGTGTTAAATAAATTTAAGGATAGAATAAAAAATAAAGATATTTCTTTTACCAAGCCTAATTTAATGGGTAATTATTCTTGTTTTTCTATACAAAATGCAAGTGTTAGGTCTGGAGCTAATCTAGCTTCTATTAATTACTCAGATGGAGATAGATTTGTTTTGATTTTAAAGAAAATAGTGAAATATAAGATGGATAGGTTTAAAGTTGAAAATAAAATTAAGGATTTTAGAAGCAGAGCTTGTCAAATAAAAAGAGATGAGTATTTGGCAAAAGAAGCAGTAAATATCATCGAGTTTTTTTACTGGTATAGAATTAAGGCTAACTATAAGGATCTGGAATTTTTAAATCATTCAATTAATAGTGATGAGTTTGCGAAGTATTTCTCTGATTTTTTTGAGCTTACAGTAACATTTAGAAGGTGCTTAGGTTTAATGATTAACAATATGAGTCAGGATAGGTTTGGAAAAGATATAATTCCAAATATTTAATTTGATTAAGAAATCATGAAAACAAATTTAAAAAACCAACCAAAAATTAGAAAGAAATTTGTGATTTCTTTGTTTTTAACCTTTTTGATGTTATTGGTTATGTCTGGAGTATTGTATTATATTTGGTTGAATCTTGTTAATAATGCTAAGTATGACCCCACCTTTATGTGTGATTGGGAAGATCAAGTAAGGACTGGATGTGTTGATAAGATTAATCGAGCTAATATTACAGAAGAGGAGTTAAAAATCATCATAAAAGAAGAGAATGTAAGGAGAGACGAAATGAGTCGGTTTGTGGATAGTGAAATAGTAAGAATTGAGAAATGGTTGAAAGATGCATTAGGAGATAAGGAGGGTGTTGAAGTTTTATTTAAAAAGTCAGAACTTTTGCGACTTAAAACCGCAAAAGACATTTTGTTAAATATGTAGGGTTAATAATAGTTTATTGAAAAATTAATGTTTAAAAAAATTAAACCATTTTTACCGTATATAAGGAATGTTCTAGCTGTCTCTGTTCTTGTAGTTGCTATATTTTTTGGTAAAGAATATGTTGGCGAGTTTTGGGAATCAATGTTTATTTGGATTCTTATCGGGTTTCTTATTTTATGGGGAGCGGTTTTTGGTGTTATGCATAAAAAGGATAAGGATAGGTTCCCGCTGTTTCTTGCAAGACCATTGAGAGTTCTTGTATTGGTGATTTTTTTGTCAGCAGTAATTCTTTTTGTTTTTATTCAAATTGTCGATCCTGTTGAAGATTTATGGAGTTTTCGTAGTATGTTTATTTCTTTGAATTTGGTATTAATGTTTCCAGTGATATGGCTAATCGGACCCTTTTTGATAGGATGTATTGTTGCAATGTTCGTGAGGTTTGTCAGTAAAGGTTTTCTGGGAGATGAAAAGAAGGATTGGAGAGGTTTGGGTATTATTCTGGCAATTATTGGTTTGTTTGTTTTTTGGATTTGGAGCTTGAATAATGATATTAAAGCCGTAGAGAGGTTTGATAGGGATACTGAAAATGCTGAAAAGAGGGCTTGGGGTGAGATATATTTGAAAAATAAATGGAAGAAGTTTGTTGATAATGAAAATGGTTTTGAATTTGAATATCCTCCTTATTGTGAGAAAAAGGATGATTCAATAAGTGAGAGATATGTACTGTCTTGTTCAAAGAAGGGCAATGAGTTTGATATTGTGGTTATTTCGTATAATTCCATGATTCCATGTAAGGCAAAATATTGTTGTGCTGAAATTCAAAAAAGAGCAATTAATGAGACTGAAATTCCAAGAAATAAGCTAATGAGTAAGTGGAATGGGTTCATAAGCCCACATGATGTGTCAGGATTACTTGGTAGAGTAGTAAATACTATTAATGAGAAAGAGTGGTATATAATAAGAGGAGTTTATTTTGACTGCAATGATGCGGATAGTTGCGCAATTGAACTAGTTTTTAATAGTGATGATGAAGATAATGATAGGATTTATGCTAAGATACTAAGTAGTCTAAAAGAGACAAAAGTAATAAATGTTTATGAATAAAAATAATCAAGAAATGAAAAAAGTAGATTGGAAAAAGTACCTTGAATTTAAGTGGGAGGATGTTTTGAAGTTGATTGCAATTTTTGCAGCAAGCCTTGTTTTTAAGTTTTTTGGTTTTGAGTGGGTTTTTGAAAAGTATGTCGTGTGTATTCCTCATTTTGATTTAATATGGGCAGTTTTTTTTGCAATGGCAGTGGCGTTTATTGCGTTGCAATGGGAGAAAGACATTGTTCTTAAGAAGTGCTTGGTATTTGTCTCATTTTTAGGTTTGATGTTGTTATTATTGAAGGTGGATACTATTCCATTAACTACTGTATTATTTTCTACTATATGCACATTAGGGCTTATTACTATTCTTAAATTTAAGAATATGGTATCTGGACTTGTGAGATGGGCTATTTATCTTAGTTTTGCTCCACTACTGTTTATGTCTGTATTGTTTCTTTTGAACTTTTTTTCTGCAGTACAATATGATGAAATTGAGATAATAAGGGTAATGCGTCCCTGGAGCGTTATTATTAGGTTTTATTTATCTATTATGGCGCCTTTTTTTGTTGTGTACATTCTTGATTTTATGGAGCATGTTAAGAAAAGGAAAAAGGCACTCACCCTGGTAGTGCTGGTGTTTTTTATCCAGGTGTTATTTTTAAGTAACTTAATTCAAGATGAATTGTTAATTAAGGATCCTTGTTATCTGGAAATTCAAGGAAAGGGTCCGATTTGGGATATTAAAGATAATAATGTTTGCATGGGATACACTGGAATGCATAGTAATAGTATTAAATATACTAAAACGCTTGATGGTGCAGATGCGGGTACGTTTAAAGAGCTTGGTAAGGGATATTTTTATGATAAGAATCATATTTATTATCACTCAGAAGTTCTTGGTGGAGTAAATCAAGATAATTTTAGGGTTATTGATGTGTATTGCGCAACGGATGGTGAGAAGTATTTCAAGCAAGGAGAGTTACTGGATGAGCCTTGTGGGGCTACTTACAAAGGATCTGATACGGGTAAATGGCAAGCTTATGAAAATGAAAAATATGATTTTGAGTTTAAGTATCCTAGTGATTGGATTTTAACTGATCACTATAGTGATGCAGTAGAAGGTATGATAAAAGGTTTTCGCTATGTGTCATTAGAAACAGCTGATGGTTTTATTGTTGGAATTGGAGTTAAAAATCAAAGTGAAGATGAATGGTTTTTCACACACTCAAGGAGAACGGGGCTTGCTGCGGGAGAATTTGCTCAGCTTAAAAAAATTAACGTTGGAGAGGGTGTTGCTGAAGAAAAGTCACTTGTTTTCAATGATCCAAATGGTAACTTTACACAAACGGTTTGGTTTTGTGCACCAATTAGAGCAGGTGAAAAAGTATCTCAATGTAATGATTTTGCAATAGGAAAGGGAAAGGTTGCGCGTGCTGAAATTGATCGCAATTATAAAAATGGCAAGGCAACAGAAGAGCAATGGCGAAATATTACAGAGAAGGTAGAGAAGGTATGGGAATCCTTGTAGTTTATGGATGGTAAAATTTATCGAAATGCAGAGTTGGGATTTGAATTTCGATATCCTAAAAAAATATGACTTTGACATTTCAAAATAAATTCGATTCGAATGGGCTTGCTACAATATTTATTTAGGATGACGAATTTTTTGATGTAGCAAAGTCCTCTAATCCGTTGTTGGAGATAATGAGCAAGGACACAGATTGCTTAAAGGTTAATGTTTCCAATACTGATCTGAGTGAGAAATCATCAGTGAATTCTATAGAGAAGCGCCTATTTAGTGGTCTGAGCGGTCCAGGGGGAGGAATATTTTGAAAAAAGTAGATAGTTGATTTTCACTAGTGGTAATTATTTTTATAGGTGCAGAATACCCAGTGGATGTTAATATCTGGGACTTGCTGTGGTTTATATTTTTTTGGGTAGGAAATCTCTAAAAATAATCAACAATTAGTACAAGTTAGCATAAAAATAAGTTGTATTTCAAAGCTTTAATAATGTAATATTTATCAGGTAAAAAATGAATTATAAAAAAACAAAAAGAAATAGCGAATTGAAAAGTCCAAGTGGTTTTTTGGTTAACGCGCATACTCATGCGGCTATGGTGGCCTTTAGAGGGGTAGCGGAAGATGTGCCATTGGAAAAATGGCTAAATGATTACATTTGGCCAGCTGAAAAAGAACAAGTCAGTGCTGAGTTTGTTTATAAGAATTCAAAGAAAGCTATTAAAGAAATGAAGCAAAATGGCATTGCAGCTTTTTGTGATATGTATTTTTTTCAAGATCAGGTAGCTAAGGCAGCTAAAGAAGAGGGAGTTCAGGCTGTAATCGGAGAAGTTATATTGGATTTCCCCACTCCCAGCTCTAAAGCTCCTCAAGAGGCTTTGCAAATAACGGAACGGCTTCTGAAGAAGTATTTAAATGATCCTGATATATCGGTAGCAGTTGCACCACATTCCATTTATGCTGTTTCAAAAGAGATTCTCGTGGCAGCAAAGGAATTAGCTAGAAAATATGATGCAATTTATCATATTCATGTAGCTGAAACTAAAAGAGAATTTGATGAATGCTTGGAGAAAAATAAATTAACCCCAGTGGCCTATTTGGATAGTCTAGGGATTTTAGATGAAAAAACATTGTTAGCTCATTGTGTTTGGGTGACAGATGAAGATATTGAAATTTTAGCTAGGAGAAAGTCTAGTGTGGCTCATTGTCCGTTAAGTAATTTAAAGCTAGGCTCAGGAGTTGCACCTATTTCAAAAATGATTAGGAAAGGGGTTAATGTTTGTCTAGGTACAGATGGAGCAGCCAGCTCAAATAGGTTGGATATCTGGGAGGCAGGAAAATTTGCCGCACTTTTGCAAAAGGGTTTGTCACTAAGCCCAGAAGAAATGCCAATTGAGCAAGTTTTAAATTTAATGACAATTAATGGAATGAGGGCTTTGGGCATAGAAAAGGTAGGAGGTAAAACGATTGATCAAATTAAATCTTTATTAAAGGAAGAGTATACAAACAGCGCTTTATATGAGCTCAATTATTATTAAGGATAAAAGGGGTCAGGTGCCTTTTCTTCTCTTGGATTGACAAATTAGGTTATTTTTGTTAAAATTTATAGTTCAAGTGATGATTTGGACAAGGATGAGTATTTGAATAATTAAATTGGGAGGTAAAGATGTTTCGAAAGATCGGATTGTTTTTGGTTGTGTTGTTGATGAGTGCTGGGGTGGCAAGCGCTTCACCGAGCATTGGGGTGGTGAATTGTTCTGATAATGAAATGGTTTTTTTGGATCAGGCAAGCGGGGATGTGACGGTTTGTGCTCCAGCGGGTTTTGTTCCAACAGGAGAATGCTTCTGGGACGCATTAAATAAAAATGCACTTTGGTGCTATATTGCCCCGGAGGGTGGTAGTCAAGATGAAGCAGAGGCTTGGCTGGTCGGAGATTTTGCCAATCCTGAGGGGATCGATGTTGTGATGGGTGAATAACTGACTCATTCACTTAAGGTGTTGAAAGTAAAGCGCTTTTGGAAAAATCCAGAAGCGTTTTTTTTGTTATTTTAAGATTTTTTTATCTTTATTTCAGCTTAGTAGGGTAGAATAGAAATGTATCTTTAAATGTACATTTAAAGATACATTTAATTCAAAAATGAAAATAAAATTATGAATAAAACTTTATAAAAAATTTAACTTTATTTCATATTCAATATGTTATGATACTTTCTGTAAGTTCATTTTCACTAAGTCAAAATTACTGATAAGGTAATTTTTGATATTGAAGTTGACGGAGGAGA
>JBHPHA010000035.1:0-6956 GCA_042569905.1 Patescibacteria group bacterium | reverse complement strand
CACCTTTTCCACTTTTAATCAATAGTAAATGAAAAAATAAACAAAACTTCATAAAAAATTTACTTTTAATTTATGTTGCCCTGTTATAATTAAAATAATTCATCATTAATTTTAAAAAACGCATGGAGCAAAGCAAACAAAATAATTGCTGGGATTTTATGAAATGTTCAAAAGATGAACGTGAAAAATGCTTAGCATATACATACAAGATGGGCTGTGAATGTTGGATGATTGCTGGCTCAGTAACCAAGAATCCTTCGTGTGCGCACATTGAAAATTGTGGTAGCTGCCTCAATTGCCCTTGGTACAAAAAAATGAATGCAGTTACATAACCTCTGGGCGTACAACTCTTTTAGCTCTAAGCATATTAAATAGTAGCGAGGCAACAGCAGCAAAGATAAATGACCAGTGAAGTCCTACAAAAGTAGCAACGACTCCGATGACAATATATGAGATTATTCTTCCCGCACTCACTGCCATCTCATGAATAACAGTAAACTCATCCACAAAGTGACCCTGATCAGCTGCAATTTCATAAGTCAAAGCATCAAATGGGATTCTTAAAAATATCCTCATCATTTTATGATACGCGTCCACAATAAATATCTGAAAAGATGTTACGATAAAAATCTTCAAAAACCACCCAAGAGAATACAGAACACTTCCCCACCTTATAAAACTACCTTTAGAAAATTTCTTATCCGCATATTTACCAACAATTAACTGTACAACAATTATAGATCCAGTAATAAAAGCAGCCACACTTCCAACTGCCATATAGTTTCCACTCAATAATTCAAATATAAATATCGGCCAGACTACAGCACCAATAGCGCATTCAAATCCATCTGCCATATAAGCAAAAATAGTTCCTCTTCTCTTTTTTGATAAAAATTCTTTCCAAGTTTGCTTATATGTCCAACTGAAACGTTCATGAGTTCTTGGGATTGTTATCAGTGGAATAAATGCCATCAAATAAACAACCACAGCTATAATAAATAACATCTTAAAGTCAAAATACGCCAAAATCAAACCAGCTACAAGAGGGGCAATTACCCCAATAATATTCGTAGTTGCATCCAGCAATCCAACTTCCCTACCCCTATTCTTACTATCAGTGAACTTAGCAAAATCAACATGATATGGTATCCAGTGCGTTAACCTAAACATTCCACTAGCAAGTATCGATAAAGGTAGAATCCAATACCAATTATCTTTATCTGCGAAGTAGAGAGAAAAATAGAAAGCTGCACCCATAAAAACGCTTACTTGAAGAGCTTTTTTAAAACCAAACTTGTTCATGGTCTTTGCTGAAAGAGCTAGAAAAATGAAATAAAAAATATTAATTGGCAAGAAATAATAAATGACATACTGAAAATTTCTATCAAAAAGCTCGTACAAAAAAATTGGCAAAAATAAACCAAAAAAACCACTCGCTATCCTCATTATCGATTTACTTGTGTACAGAGAAACAAATCCGTGAGACAAATCACCATCAAAATAATTCTTTCCTATTTTCATATTTTCACATCAAAACCTATTTAAACTTTCCGCATTCAACTACAGCATAGAAACCTTGAACAGACTCTAAATTTTTTATTTTTAAAAAAATCACTACAATTTCAATGTTCATTATATCACAGGCAGATAAAATATTTAAATTTGCTAGAATTTTAAAAATGTTGTAAAATAAACTTGAAAAACAAAAATAAAAAAATGGTTAATATTTTTCAAAAAGATTTCTATTTGAAGTCTATTAATCTACAAAATAAAAAATGGCCGAAGAAAATAATACATTCAATAGTCTCGACGAAAAAGATACCATCGAGCAAATTGAATCATTAAAAACAACTATTCAAGAAGCAGAAAAGACAATTAGAGAAGCTAGGTCTATACTCATCAAACTACAAGGTGATGATGTTGAATCTGGAGATTCTGGATCAATAGTTCAGGGAGATTTTGATGGACAAATTATGATAGGTGATGACGGAAAACAATACCCTGTTCCAGCAAATTATGCCTCAAAATCAAAATTAGTTGAGGGAGATAGATTGAAATTAACAATAACCCCTAATGGTTCCTTCATATATAAACAAGTGGGACCAGTGGACAGAAAAACTATAATCGGAATTGTTAGCCAAGATGAAAATGAGAATTTCTACATCTTAGCAGATGGAAAAGCATATAAAATTCTTCTAGCATCAATCACTTATTTCAAGGTTAGTCCTGGAGATGAAGTTGTCATAGTTACTTCTCGCGATATCGATTCTTCCTGGGCAGCTATCGAAAATGTTTTAAGAAAGGGTGGATCTTCTACTCCCGCTCAAAACACTACTGATTCAGATTTCGTTCATGGAATTGAATTAATAGACACTGACTCAGCTGAGGAGGATACGCCAAAGGAATCACCTACTAATGAATCTGAGAAAGAAGAAAGTGATGATTCATTGTTAGATGAATGGATTTCTGACATAGAAGACATCAAGGAGGAGATGAAAAAAGAAAAAGCTCAAGAAACTATTTAAAAGAACAAAAAAAATGATGCTCACCCCGAAAACAAAAGATACACTAAAGCAACTCGTGAGATTTGGATTAGTTGGAATAATGAATACGTTTGTAGATCTATTAATACTAAATATAGAAACAATCGCAACTGGCATAAAAGAAGGAGCTGGATATTCTGTTCAGAAAGGAATTTCTTTTTTAGCAGCAGTTATCTTCAGTTATTTCTTAAACAAGCATTGGACTTTTCAGGATAAGTCAAAAGAAGAAGCGGGTAAGAAATTTTCTCAATTCGCATTTGTCAGTGCTATTGGAATGCTAATAAACATCTCCACTGCTACACTTGTCATAACCTACGCTAAAGCACCCGTAAATGAATTATTGCAACTCAGTTTCCTAACTGATCAACTATGGGTAAACATCGGAGCCCTATCTGGTACAGCCATTGGACTTATCTGGAACTTCATCGGATATAAACTATGGGTATTCAAAAAATAAAAATCACTCTATCAATAAAGCTCCCTCTTAATTGGGAGTTTTATTTTTATCCAAATATGTTAAAATAGAGTTTGATACTGCAAAAAAATAATTATAAAAATAATAAATGTCACAAACTTTATATAGAAAATATCGCCCACAAAAATTTTCAGAAGTAATTGGACAAAAGCATATTGTGCAAACATTGAAGAATGCGATTAAAAATAATCGCACTGCTCATGCTTACCTGCTAACTGGATCTAGAGGGACAGGAAAAACAACTATAGCTAGAATATTATCAACTGCTGTGAATTGTGAAAAACTCACTAAAGGTGAGCCCTGTTTAAAATGCAAAAATTGCGTAGATATTAAAAATAACCAATCAGTTGATATCATTGAGATTGATGCAGCTTCACACACTGGAGTTGATAACATAAGAGAACTCAAAGAAACTATTACCCTACCGCCTACTAGTGGCAAGTATAAGGTCTACATAATAGATGAGGTTCATATGCTTTCACAAGGAGCATTTAATGCCCTCCTGAAGACATTAGAAGAGCCTCCTGCTCATGTAATGTTTATACTTGCAACAACTGAAACACATAAGATACCTGAGACAATACTTTCTCGCTGTCAAAGATTTGATTTTATCAAATTTCCAATAGACAACATTATTGAAAAACTTTCTAAAATAACTAAACAAGAAAAGATAAAGATATCTAAAGAATCGCTTGAATTAATTGCATTGGCAGCTGAAGGAGGGATGCGAGATGCTGAATCTATTTTGGGTCAGATAATTTCACTTGAAGATAAAAACATTACAAGAAAAGAGGTAGCGGAAATTCTTGGTATATCTGAGCAAAGATCTATTGAGGACGTTGTAGAGCAAATCATCAACGGAAACATTGAAAGTATTTTTATCATTATCAATAACCTATCCAAAGAAGGTTGTGATTTGGAGATATTCACTAAGTCACTCTTAAACTACCTTAGAAAAATAATTTTAGCATCTAGCAGTAATGACGCCAAAGAACTATCGACTCTTCTTGAGATGAGTAGTGAGCAAACTGAGAAAATAAAAACTCTTTCAAGTAAGATATCAATTTCGGATTTAATCTTAATTATTGATAATCTCTTAGAAGCACAAGGCAAAATTAAGTCATCATTCATACCACAGTTACCGCTGGAAATGGCTTTTATTAAATCCCTTCAAAAAAACATCCCAAGTAGCACCCCATCACAAAGCACACAGCAAATTCCAAATACTCCTCAAGCTGAAAAACCAAGACCGCGAGAGGAACTACACGAAACAACTACGATTAAAACGGTTTCGGAGAAAAAAGACATCGCTCAAAAAGCAGAAACAACTTCTACTGAAATAATTGCTATCAAAAAAAATGCTGAATCAAAAAACATTAGCAAAAAGCCATCTGCTAATAAAGAGGCTACTGAATCTAAGGAGGATGTTGAAGTTAAAAAAAATACAACCACCGCAAAACCAGTTCAACTGGATGAAGTTTTGAGATTCTGGAAAACCGTCACAACTGAAATTAGCACTGATAATAAATCTCTAGCATCATTCCTTTCAACCTGCAGACCAATTGAAGTGCAAGAAAAAAATGTGATTATTATATCCACAAAATACGATTTTCATAAAGAAAAAATAATGGAAATGACCAATAGGTTGACAATTGAGAATATTTTAGATAAGATTCTAGAGTCGGCTGTTAGAATAAATGTTTCTGTTGAAGAGAAAGATGATACAGAAACAGCAGAATATTTTGCATCTTTAAACAGAGATGAAAACGAAGGGCAATCTTCGAGCGAAAATGGCAACACTGTTACTGATGCATTGAATATTTTTGGAGGAAAAGTTGTAGAAGAATCATAGGATATATTTTAGTCTGCCGATGCAGACTACATTGGGCCGTCGCCAAGCGGTAAGGAGCACCCCGATTTTATCGGGGCATTCGGGAGTTCGAATCTCTCATTGATTAAGCATTGTTCATTATTATGTCATTTTTCATTTATATTTTAGAAAGCTCTAAGGATAAGAAATTATATATTGGACAAACTAATTGTATAGAAAACAGATTGCTACGACATAATAACGGTGAAGTTACTGCCACAAAAAACAGAAGACCGCTTACATTACTCCATAAAGAGGAATATAACACTAGCTCAGAATCGACAAGAAGAGAGCGTTATCTGAAATCATTAAAAAGCTCTGTTTATTTGAGAAAAAATATCATCAAGCAGTATTGATACTATGCTAAAATACTAAAAGTAAATATTGGGCCGTCGCCAAGCGGTAAGGCACCAGGTTTTGATCCTGGCATTCGGGAGTTCGAATCTCTCCGGCCCAACAAACAGAGTTACAAAAAACCACCTTTTTATTCTAGGTGGTTTTTTGATTTATTTATATCCCAGCAATATATCCACAAAAAAAATCCTCTTAAAGTATTTTCTTTAAGAGGATTACGCAATGTAAGTCTAATGATTTATTTCTCCAATATGATTACGAAACATTTCCTTTCTGAAGATATCGATATCAAGACTGTCTTGATCATGTCTCCATGCGAGATGGATACATCTCATTATTTTAACCTCTAGAGCAGGTCCACATGTGTCTTGTGCTGATATTCCCCCAATTTCCTTTGACACAGCTCTAGCGCCAGAGGCATATGGACTATCTATTTTCCCATCCATCATTGGACTTCCTAAAACAACAGGGTAACCATCATCATAAAGACTCTTTACAATATCAATGTGAGTCAATTCCCCATCAAACACTGATTCATCCCTAATGTTTCCTGCCCCGAAAGTAATAAGAAGCAATGCATCACAGGATGGATCATTAGCATCATATAAGAGCGACTCCGAAGAGGTAGCTGGACTAATTTGAACAACTTTCAGACCCTCCCGAAATCCTGGAAAAAACTCTAACCGATCCGCATTGACAATTGGATTTCGACGAGGAGCATTGCCATATAAAACCACCTCCCCGTTAAACTCTCCTATTTTATGCCTAGTTGGTGATTCAAATGCCCTAAAGCCACGATCTCTTACTTTAAAAATATGTAAACCATGCAGTAATACATCTGCAAAAGCAAGATGGCAACCGCTCAGATCACCCAAAGCTGCTGCTTCAATTGCAAAATAAAGATTACGAGTTGCATCATCTCCAAGCTGTCCCATTGGGATCTGTGATCCTGTGCATACAATTGGCTTTCCGATATTAGGAAAGATAAAATTCAAAGCCGCTGTCAGATACGACATAGTATCTGTCCCACCAAGAACAATAAATCCATCCATCTCGGAATAAAGTATTCTTATAGCATTAGCAATCGAAACCCAGTGCCACCAACGGCTATTAGTTGAATCAATTACTTGAGGATAAACCTGAAACCAAATCACATTAAATCTATCATTTAAACCTTTAAGAGCTAATGGATCGAGCAGGTAATTAGAATTATTTGTTGGAACTAAATACCCATCATCATTTTTAACCATTCCCACTGTGCCCCCACAATACAATACAGCAACTGTCGGAACACTTGCTTTCTTATGTGACAATTGATCTTTAACAATGGAAGGTACTCCCATTAAGTCTTTATAATTAATAACATGAGCCCCTTGCTTTAAGTGAACTGCGTTTTTCATAAAACCTCCTACAGTATTATATTATAAGATTCAAACAACCAAATTTTCAAAATCAAAGAACGTCAGGATATATTAACAAAAAAAATTACACTTGTCAATAAAAAAAACCACCTACGACGCAGGCGGTTTTTTTATTCATTCTAGACGCTTTATTTTCGCCTTATAAAGTTTTTTGTTCTTCCTCAGTACTTTCATCCTCTTCAGACAAAAAAGGTGAAGGAGCATCATTTTTTTCCTCCTCCAAACCTACTGGCTCATTACTTTCTTGCTCTTGCATTGTATTCAATTCTGATTCAACCTCTTTGTCTTTTTTC
>JBHPHA010000034.1:0-7527 GCA_042569905.1 Patescibacteria group bacterium | reverse complement strand
TACTAGCAGTTTCGAAAAAAGTACGAGCATCAATTTCACTTAAATATACTTTCTACACCTCACCACAAACCTCTTTTTCAAGTCTTTTCAAAAAATTTTCAAAAAAAATCATCCTTTCCTCTCCAATTTCTTTCGCCTTTTTAGTATATAATTTTTTGAGTAAAAATTTTGTCTTCACTTCATGCTCAATTTGAACACTATGTTTAGATTTATCCTGAATTCTTCCCCCAATCCTGCCACTTAAATTTTCTCTTGCATATTCACCAATGTCATCAACTTCCTTGTAGATACAAGCGTCATTGCTCCCAATCCAGGCATAGGACCTAGCTATTCCAATTGCACCAATGGCCTCTAATTTATCCGCATCGAAAAGTATTTTTGCCTCAATAGTTTTTGGTTCATTATTAGTTTTATATCTATGAGATGTGATACAATTCTTAACATGATTGATCTTTTCTTTAGGAAAGTCAATTGACCTTAAAAAAGTTTCTGCGATTTTTGCACCCTCAATAGCATGATCAGTTTTACCCGTTTTATCACATTGCTCTCTATCGCTCGCAATATCATGCAAGAGTGCAGATGCTTCAAGAACTTCTAAATCAACTTCACCCTCAACTAAGTTAAGACAGAGACTATAAACACGCATAACATGATCCAGACTATGCGCAGAGCATTGCATTTCACTTCTCACAAATTCTTTTATTTCATCAGTATATTTATTCATTCACAATTTCATATTTAAAATAGATATTCTATCTTTAGTATATGCTATTTACACTTTTTTCAAAAGACTCTTGCATTGGAAACTCACAATATCAATGATATACTTAATAATATAAAAATATTTCCATTTATTTCCTCACCTTTAATATCAAGATTAGGTAGCTACTAACATAGTATAAAATGAAAAAAAATAAACCGAACCTAGTACTAATTCATTCCTTCCCCACTAATAGTATGATCCTAAAGGGATTTTATGATTTCATGTCAGACTATTTCAATATCTACCCACTAGATCTACCTGGTTTTGTGAAAAATATAAAACCACTGAAAAAAATTGCACTTGATAATTACGCTAACTATGCCAAAAAAGAAATTGAAAAGCTTGGTATTAAGAATTACTGGATTGGCGGAATTTCTTTTGGATTTATAATAGCAAATTTAATTAAAGATCAGGAACAATGCAAAGGAATACTAGCCATCGAACCATATCTTGGAACGTCATCTTTAAATATATCTTTTATAAAAAAGGCATCCATAGTGATGCTAATTCAACTCTTGCGTCTTCTTAATGCCTTTTATGTGGCATGGCATAGTCCATTTCTTCAGAAGAAGTTACTATTTGGTGGCAGTAGTGCTAAGCTTAACAAAAGAGTAAAAAAATATTTAAGTGAAATTGATGCTCGTACTTTTTTCGAAACTGCTAGTATACTGCTACTAAACGAAGATCACGGGTGTTCACTGAAAAGCTGTCCCTATGTTCTCATAATAAACAAGAATGATGACTCAGTTTTAGCAAATAAAATCATCACTAAATTTGAAGCTGAAGCACAAAACCTCTTAATTACACCCACTACATCTGCTCATTTTCCAGAAGATATGTCCAAACAATACTTTAAAGATAATATCAAGAAAGAAGATGTGGAAAAAATACTATATTTTATTCAGAATAATCAATAATTTACTCAGAATTACATTACAAAAAAAGCACCGACAAATTATATTATCAGTGCTTCTACGCAAATTATTTACGACCTAACTATTTCATCTTCCACGCTTGCAAAAGGATTTTTTATTTTCTTCAAGAAGGATTTATTGAAAATAATTTTTGCAATAACACCCATAATACCCAATTTTGCAGTCTTACTAAGAAGACGACCTATTCTCATTGGCTGTTTATAAAAAACACCCAGGAGCTCTTCCTTCAGTTCTAACTGCTCCTGATATGAAAATGGAGAAAGCTTTTTATTGGCATATACCTTTATCTCATCCCTATCTATCAACCCCTTATCTGCACTATCTTCCCACAACTTGGAGCCTTTGTAGTACCCAAGGATATTTATATTTAACCAATCAATTCTTATTTCCTTTAGGAATGCTTTGTTTTCTTCAAATTCCTCCCTACCTTCCAGTTCAGATCCAATCATGAACCATCCGAAAACAATCATTCCGACTTTGTTGGTTATATCAACTGCGCGCTTGATATCCTCAATTTTAATCTTCTTGTTATAATAATCAAGAACTTTTTGATTGGCATTTTCGATACCAAACATAATCATGATCACACCTGCTAACCTAAGCTTCTTGTAAAAATCCAGATCTGCCGAGTCAACTCTACCTTGGACAATTATTTTCAATTTAATACCAGAATTAATAATCTCATCCATTATCGAAATGACTCTTTTTTTATCCATCAAAAGATTATCATCATAAAAGATGACATACTTCATACCCATTTTTTCCAGTTCACTAAGTTCACTTATAACATTCCCCACAGACCTCTTCCTGTAAGGAACTGCGCCTCTGTGAGTGCAGTATATGCATCTATGCGGACACCCTCTAGAAGTCATCACTCCAGCAATACCCGACACCTCTACTCCAAGGAAATTTCCGTATTTCTTATCTACTGGATGCATAGCTCGATCAACTCTATCCAAATTCCTTACATAAGTAATACCCGGATTTTCAATTATCTCTCCGTCGTTATTTCTATAAATAAGACCCTCAAATTCATCCAGTGATTCACCTGAGTTAATTTTAGTGAGTAAATCAGATATAACTTCCTCAGCCTCTCCAACAAACACAATGTCTGCTCCTTCGATATATTCCCTAATTAATGTACAATAAGGGCCGCCACATACAATCTTTACATTAGAGTTCACTTCTCGAATCTTACTAATTACTTCGCGTGCATTACCCAGTGAATCAGAGTAAATGGACATTAGTACAAAATCCTGTTCCCCAACATAATCCAAAAAATCACTTTTTGATACACGATCCACATTAAAATCAAGAAAAGATACACTAAAATCATTATCCCGTAAATTTTCACTTATATATGTCAATCCGAGCGGTAACGCCAAACTATCCATTTTATTCCAGTTTGGACCAAAACCAAACTCACCATCAAAAGAATTGTGAATTACTAGCACATTCTTACCCATGTTACTCACCTCTGTTTTTGTGTATTAAATAGATTTACCACATATTGAATCATTCAATAATTCAATTTTTAAAGAAACGTTAAGCATTAATTAGAATATAGCTTTTTTTGCTTTACAAAAAAACAGCTACATGTAATTCCTATTACCTGTATCACCCATACTTAATCAAAGCTTTACAATGTCAAACTAACACATAATTTAATCATTAGCAAGGCTATTAATTATTCAAAGCAAGCTCAAGACTATTTCAAATCGCCTTCGACAAGCTCAATGTCTGCACCGATGCTTTGTAGTCTTTCTACAATATTTTCATAGCCTCTATTAATTGAATATACATCTCTTAAGATTGATTGACCTTGAGCACCAAGCATTGCCACTAAGATAATCGCGGAAGGTCGAAGTGCTGGAGGAGACATCATTTCAGCACCGTGAAGCTCTGTTGGTCCCTCAACATAAACCCTATGTGGATCAAGTAGCGAAATATTTCCGCCCATTCTATTTAACTCTGTAAAATATATTGCCCTGTTCTCATAAACCCAGTCATGAATCAAAGTTCTTCCTTTAGCCATCATTACAATCGGAACAAAGAAAGGAAGATTATCCATATTAAGTCCAGGAAAAGGAAGTCCATGCAATTTGTCTTCCAGAGCCACTAGTTTTGAAGGCTTAAATCTCAAATCAACCAATTGAGTTTTTTTATTTCTCGAGACATATTCATCAACAATTTCATACCTCTGACCCATTTTTTCAAGTTTCAAGAGCTCGAGCTCCAAAAATTCAATCGGACACCTTTTGATCAAAAAACTACTCTTGGTTACAATTGCCAGTGAAATGAAAAACATTGCCTCAATTGGATCCTCGCTAATCTCATAAGTCACATCCTTATTTATATCTTTAATCCCCTCAACCTCAAGTGTAGTAGTTCCAATTCCATTGATTTTTACTCCCAATTTCTCAAGAAAAAAACAAACATCTTGAACCATGTAATTCGAAGTTGCAATTTTAATTGTTGTTTTTCCTGGAACCTGTGCAGCCGCCATCAGAGCGGTTTCTGTCACAGTATCCCCTGATTCATAAAGAACAATTTTTTCAGCTGGATTTTTTTTCCTAGTATCAACATAAAAACCATCTTCTTTTGTCTTTATTTTTACCCCAAAATTCTCCAGCGCAAAAAGATGAGGCTTCACTGTTCTACTTCCAAGCTTGCAACCACCCGCTTGAGGTATCATATACTTGTTCAATTTTCCCATCAAGGAGCTTATCAACAAAATCACACTTCGAGTTCTTTCTGCTGCAGGCTTATCTATTTTCTCAATACTAATTTTTTTTGGAGGATCAATCACCAAAGTTTTTCCTTTTTTTTCTACTCTCACCCCAATACTCTCCAAAATCTCAATCCATCGATTCACCTCTTCAATTTGAGGAACATTTTTCAAAGTTGTCTTTCCGCGATTAATCATCGCTGCTGCCAAAAGAGCAACGGTAGCGTTTTTGGATCCATTAACTTCAATTTCTCCACTCAATTTCTTCCCGCCATTAACTTTAAAATATTGCATAAACTTGTAAAAATTTAAAAATGAAAAGTCTCTTCAAATACTCTCTTAACTAACTAGAGTATACTCCATTTAAAGCTTCTTTTCAAGAAAAATAAAAACAGAAAGTGCATTCCTACTCACACCTTCTGCTTCAAGTACCCTACAAACTTGGCATATTCTTTTGCATCATCTTCATTTGATTTTTCATCATTTCGCATTGATCAGTAAACTCAACATCACTTGGTACAGAAAAATCTACCTTACTAACCTCCATACAATTCAAATCAATCTTATTATCAAACATATCAACAGGATTCTCCTCTATTTCCATATTTTCCTGAGACTCAACTCCTTCAGGCATCTCAAAATCCTTCATACATTCAATATTCATTTTCATTCCATTCTTTTGACCATTCATCCAAGAATACATATTCTCGCCATCAAATACTGAATTATACTTAACATTATTCATCATGCTTTCAGTTCGATATTTCTTTCCATCCACATACGTTGTTACTCCAAAATCATCCCCGGACTTAACTCGATAAATACACTTAATCTTTTTCCCACCACTCATCATATCAGCCAAATCACTCATCCCAAATCCATCCATTCTCTGTTCCTGCTGACTGGTTTTTTCTTGGTCTTGTTCTTGTTGATGTTCTTGTTGACTCTTCTTAAAACACCCAGAAAGAGCCACCACTAGAAACATAATTCCTAAAATTAGAAATGTTTTTTTCATAGTTTTTATTTCTAAAAAATTATTAAAAAGATTTGGACTTAGAAAGTCTCGTATGTTTATATAATACCATTAAAATCAAAGAAATAAAAAAACCTATTGAAATTAAAGTTAAATTTCAATAGGCTATCAAGGTTATTTTTTTACAAAAGATACGAAAGTGAGTGGTACAAATTGGGCTGAGAAAATTCAATCACTCGTGCAACATGGTAAACACTCACAAGCACCACCCCTACAAAAAAGATTGGGATCATAAGCACAATTACCGCATCGCATGTTTTTTCAAAGATCATCTTCGAATCCTCATGAAGTCGATGAATCAGAATCTTCATCTTCATCCTTGTTTCCCATGACTTTTGCAATGATGCAGCCAAATGTAATTGCTCCACCAACAAAGCCTGCTAGCAAAGCTATTCCACCCAAATACGGATCATTTGCAAATAATGGATATACAAATGCCAACCCGATAAAGATTAATAACAACACTATCAACTTATTCAAACCACTAACTTGATTCTTCATTACGATTTCCTCCTTAAAAAAAATAAATAATTGCTTCTTTCAACAACACATCAAAGAACTATTTTAACTATCTATGTTATCACACTTCAACCAAAAAGTCAATGCTTTAAATTCTTGAATTCATATTACATTCATTTTTCCTCCTAGCTAAATTAGATCAGCCTATTTTTGTCATTCCGGAAAACATATTTTTCAGATTGAGGAATCGAAATCTAGAAAAATAGTTTATCCGGAATCCATCCTTCATTAGCTATAGCAAATAACAATAAGCTGAAGTTTGATTAAGAATGGATCCTGAATGTCCCCGATAAATCGAAGTACTTTCCAGAATTACAGTTTAGCACTTTAATTACTTACAAATATTCTTTTTTCGAGTAGCTTGTCACTTTTTAAACAGCAGAACCTTACGACTCAGATACGCATCATTTAACGGTTATGGATTTCCCTGTTAAAATAAAAAGACTTTCTTATTTAGAAAGTCTTTTTATTTATTTTTCAGGACCGAGATTTAGTTAACACTTTTGAAAAGTGGTAAACCATTTCCTCCAGTTGGAACATAGATTGTTCCTTGTCTGTCTTTCAGTTCTCTAATGTACAGATATTCAAGATAATTTTCAGTCAAAGATTCATCGATAATTTTTTGAGAATCACGTTGACCCGCAGCCTCAATTCTTTTCCTGTCGGCCTCTTTCTTTTCCTTTTCAAGCAAGAAATCATATCTTTGAGATTCTTGTTCAGCTTGTAATTTTTCTTGAATACTTGATGAAAGTTTTGCTGGTAAAGTTACGTTCCTCAGAAGAACTTGTTCGACCACAATTCCTCTTGGCTCAACTGTTTCAGTTAACCTATTATTAATCGCACTTGAAACTTCAGCCCGCTTATCGCTATACACATCTTTAGCATCATACTTCGCAATCACTTCACGAATAGCGCTCCTAATTTCAGGTCTAATTATTTTTTCTTGAAAATTAGAACCCAACTCTCTATACACGTCTGAAGCCTTGTCTTCAATTAAGTGATGAAAGACAGTGATATCCAAGTCAATCATAAGACCCTCCTTTGTAAGAGCTTGAATTTGGTCTGCTCCATATTTCTGACCCTCGCCTTGAGCAATGCTCATAGTATATTCCTCAGTCCTAATACTCATCTTCTCAATGTTCACAAATGGATTCACAACATGCATTCCACTAGCAAGCTCCTTTACTTTAACTTTTCCAAATAGCGTCTGAACTCCAGTATATCCAGCAGGGATTACCACAAGCACATTAATGATAGCAATAATCGCCACAACTATCGCGACTGCTATCCACACCTTATTTCTTGACATTTCCATAAAATTATCTAGATTATTTTTTGATTTATCCTTACTTGAAGTCGAAAACCTTGCCCTTGGCTTACTAAATAGATTTTCAAACTTACTAAACCGACCCTTCTCTGAAGCATGAATTACATTCGGATCCCGCTTCCTTTTTTCCTTGGAGGCTGAGTAAACAACATACCCAATAATCACTAACCAAAATATCAACGATTCCATAATTTACCTATAAATTTATTACCTATATATACT
>JBHPHA010000033.1:0-7710 GCA_042569905.1 Patescibacteria group bacterium | reverse complement strand
ATAAATCTAACTTGTCATTCTGGTCCCGATATACATTAAAAAATCGACCACCTCTTCCTCAACCACAACATCTTCCTCGACACCCTCAATCTCCTTAACCCTATCTACTTCAATGGTTTCTCTCCGTGCACCATTTAAAATCCTGTCCAAAAGAATATTTGGCTTTTCAAATATACCATCTTTACCAAAAAACGACCCCCCCAACCTACTCACTCCGACTGCCAATAGTAAAAATATTATGAGTAGCAGAATTAATAACAAAATCACTTTCTTCCCTTTTCCCTTTCCTTTTTCCTTCTTTTTATTTTTATTCATTTTCAATGTATTAAAAAACTTTAAGTATATTTATTTTCCTCACAACGTCACTTTTTACAAAGTTAAAATCACAAGTAATCTTTTTTTATTATACATTTTCCCCATAGATTTCACAAACAGGTTTTTCCAAAAACTTACCTTACTGCAAACATCCTCATTTCTCAGTAAGGCAAAAACTTGCAATAAAAAATCATTAAAGAAGGCTTACAACTAAAACATTAACCACTCTGGTTTAAATGCTAGCAAGATACCCAAAATCAACATCAATATCCCACCAACTAGACGTGAGATTCGACTGTATTTCCCAGAAGCACCAATAGCTTTCAATGTAACCATCGCAATGATAAACACAATCAAATCATCTAGCATAAAAACAAAAATGTACAGCAAGATGTACGCATAATATTGCCACAGAGATAATCCACTCAAAGTTAAGACATTTGTAAACACAGCTGGTAATCCAGCAGAACAAACTAATTCAACCATATTAACCGCTGCAGCCAAAACAATTATACCGAAAAAAGCAATCCAGAAACTTTCTTTTAGGACTATTTCGCGCAATTTTTCAAAAACTTTTTTCTTCTTTTCACCCCCAGAAATATTACAAGCACCTTCTGGGTTCTTAACGTAGTCCCTAAGATAATAAGCTCCTGAACCTAACGCCACAATAGCGATTACAATTCTCACCCATGAGATATATCCTAAAAATAAAAATAAATTAAGCCAAGCTGTCATAAACAAAAAATATACAGCAGCTGATGAAAAAATGAAAACACCTCCCAAAATCCACATCCGCCTCCTATCCTTCACTCCGATAAGCAAACTGATCAAAAAAACCAGCACCCACATAGCACATGGATTAAATCCATCCAATCCACCAAGCACAACAGTTAACAATGGCAAAGAAATAGTTCTGAAATCAACTGAACCAAAAACGGGTAAATCCAAAACACTCTTATCTTCTTTTTCACTCACTAAATTCACTGCATAGCTATCACCAAATTCATATCCGTTCTTTTTCAGCTTATTTACAATCTCAAGACCTGTTGTTTTTTCATCTTGAAATCCAATCAAATATTCATCTCCGATAATCGTCAAAGGAACTCCATTCCCAGTAATATTGAGTTTTTCCTGATAACTCCTGAGTAAGACTAAATTTTCCTCACTAGCATTCACTTCAATATAATCTACTTTCAAATCAGGATAACTCTTTTTAACCTTATCCAAAAAATCCATCTCCTTATGACAATGAGGACACGCTTCTGAATAAAAAACAATAGCGTCGGCTTCTAAATCAGTAGAGCCTGCGAAAGCAGTTGAAATAAAAAAGAACTGAATCAGTATTAAAGCTATAATTTTCTTCATTTTTTTAATTTATAATAGTATTATTTTCCGCCTCTTCTCCCTCTTAAGTTATACTCCCGCAGAGCATCTTTAAAATCGTTCACCCTAAAATCAGGATAAAATTTCTCAGAAAAAAACAATTCCGAATTTGCAACATCCCACATCATAAACCCAACACTTAGATGAGGTTCACCTCCTGTTCTTATCATAAAATCTACTTCAGGCAAGTCTTTAGTCATCAAGTTTTCCTTCACAACATCAGCATTCACATCACTTGCGTCAACTTTTTTTTCAATAATCTTTCTTATAGTCTCTATCATCTCATCATCACCATTGTATGCCAAAAAGAAATTTAGCGTCCTGTCAGTGTGCGTCTTGGTCTTCTCAATACATTCCTCTATAACTTTCTTAATTGATTTTGGAAATTGCTCTCTCCATTTTCCAATAACATTAATCTTAGTTCCAGTTTCATAAACATCAGAACTGCTCATTAGTCTCTTAAAATACCTCTTATATATACTTAATAAAGCCTGCTTCTCTAAAAGCGGTCTTTTTACTAGGTTATCAATAGAAGACCCCCAAATAGAAAGGTTTTTTATACCCAAATCAGAAGCTGCTCTAACAAGTTCTTCTGTATTCTTAGCACCCTCTTCGTGCCCCTCCCAAGGATCAAGTCCTTTATTTTTAGCCCATCTCCTGTTTCCATCAGGAATAATCACAACATGATTAGGGATATTTACTATTTCTTCCATCTTGTATATGCTTTTTAATTTTTTTATACTTCAAAAATCTGTTCGAAATTACTCTCTTCTGTCGCAAAGCCAAAACTTCAACTACGAGAGATAATTTATGAACATATAAAAATTGAAAATAATTTACAATTAAATTCAATCTACAGTCTAAACTACACCAAAAACTCAATTAATACAATAGACTTCTTTAAAAAATATTACCATTTAAATCTATCACATATAGCCAAATGACTCAATACAAAAAAACACAGCCTCACTTAAAGACTGTGTTTTAAAGTATACTTTATTATTCCAAGATTCCATCAAGGTTAACATCGTAAGAAATTTGCTCTTGAATTAAACGATAATCAATAATTTCGTTCTCATTAATCCAAATTTTAATCTCTCTTGCTGATTCATCTGGATGATCTGTGCAGTGAATCAAGTTTCTCACAGCTCTTTCGTCAACACCAGCTAATCCATAAGAGTCCACAGTCAAATCACCTCTAATAGTACCAACATCAGAAGTCAGAGGCTCTGTTCCTCCAACAATCTTTTTGACAATATCAACAGACTTATTTCCTTCAATTACCATAGCAAGAACAGGTCCAGCTGTCATAAAATCAACCAATTGTTGAATAATGCTTTTCCCATAATCAATTGCTTCTTTTTCAATAGGCATCCCAGCGGTCTTTCTATCTTTTACAATATTAGCTCCCTTTTCCAAGAACCACTCATCGTCTTTATTATAATGCTCCCAACATTGCTCCTCAGTGGGAATCAAAAACTTAAACGCAACAAACTTCAATCCTGTTCTTTCAAATCGCTTAATAATTTCACCAATAAGGGATCTTTGAATCCCATCTGGCTTGATGATTACAAACGTTTGTTCTTTTTTATTCATCTTTTTTTTAAATCTTTAATAATAAAAAATAATTACTCTAGACAAGATATCACACTAAATATTACTTGGCAAATCAAACCACCCAGCATTTCCACTCCCAGCCCCCAGCATGTCATCTCGAGCGGATCCGCCTAGGCGGAGAAGTCGAGAGATCTCAGCCCAACAAAAACCACGCAATCAATCTCCAAACCTTATCTTAAAAGCTTCTCGTAATTATCAGCCCAGTACTGAACATTTTTCGCATAATTATTAAGACCATAGCAAGACCAACCTAGGTATTTAAGAGAAGCATATTCCTCCCACTTAACATTTATCTTGTTACTTCTATTGCATGGATTAGTGATTTTTACTTTTCCACTATTACCTGCACCATCATTTTCAAGCTTAACAGCCATCGCCATTACACCGTCAACCAAACTCCATGGATCAGGAGGATAATTTCCAGTCTTTGCAGCAATCTTATCCTGATAACCCAACCAAGTATCTGACATAAACTGAGCAACTCCCATAGCACCACCAGTTCCACTATAGCTCTTCGGAGGACAAGAAACTTTCATTTTTTTATATTTATGACCAAGCTCTTCACAGATATTCTTGAAAACAGTCTTTCTATAATCACTCATTCTACTCTCTTTATAATAGCACCCTCCAGTATAACGACCCAAATCAGATTCAACCACTAGCATTCCCATCAAATAATCCTTTCGAACCTTAGTTTGCTTACTTGCAAACTTAACCGCATCCTCAATATCATCAACGTCATATTTTTTTCCAAGCATCTTAGTAAGGTTACTATTCAACTTAGATAATTTTTTCTTTAATTTTCCAATATCCTCCTTTGCCTCTGCTACCTCGCTCTGCAGATGATACTTGTCAATCATAAGAGCTTTTTTTTGCTCATCTTTTTGCTCAAGCAGCTCTTCATGATCATCTATAACACCCTCCAGCTCAGTCTTTTCCTTTTTTATATCTTGCTTGTCACGCTTAATATCCTCTACCAAAGCAAGGACTTGATCCCGCATACTCAAAAGATGATCAAAGTTAGTCAACATCTCTGAAAGATCATCATGATCCAATGCTACGTACACAAGAGGTTGCTCATAATTATAATACATTTCTTGAATAAGCCTCCTTAAAACCTCTTTTTGAAGATTATACTTTTCACCTAATTTATTAATCTCACCTTCTTTTCGCTTAATCACCTCTTCTGTTTTTTCAATCTTTGATTCAGTTTGAACAATTGCCCTCTCAGTACTATAAACAGCACCTTGAATCACACTCAAGTTTCCCTCTAATTTCTTCTCCTCCTCAACCTTCTTTTTTAATTCCTTTTCAACATCACTTATGTCACTCTTTATTTCATTTGTCTTTTCAGCATTACCAGCCAAGTCCTCCTCTGCTTGTGCAATAACTGCGTCAAAACTAAAAACACTTGCAAGCACAAAAAACTGCAACAGCATCAAACCTATATATTTTTTATTTATTTTTATATTCATTATTAAAGATTTTATCATCTTATCTTAAATATACCAAAAAAAGACCCAACCGTTAAGCTGGGTCTTTTGATTTTCGAAAAAGTTATTTATTCAGCTTCCTTCGCCTCCCCTTCTCCATTTTCCTTTTCTACTGTATCTTCTACAACTGAGACATCTTCGTCAATCTTCTCATCTAATCCAGTCAATTCTTCTTCGCTTCTCTGTTGCATCACAGAAGCAACAAGAGTCTCTTCACCTACAATACTTTCAACATCGCTAGGAATATTCAAATCTTTAATCGTAATACGATCATCAAATGTATTAAGAGCTGACAAGTCAACTACAAATTCATGTGGAATATTTCCAGGCAAACATCTAACTGCAACAACACTTAATCCTTTAACTAGAACACCAGCTTGCTCTTTTACAGCAGCAGATTCTCCAGAGAAAACCAAAGGAATTTCAGTTTCAATCTTCTTTTTCATATCAACTTTGAAGAAATCAGCGTGAGTAAAATCACCACTTATTGAATCCACTTGAATATCATGAATCAATACTCCTATTTTATCTTTACCATCAATAACCAATTCAATGATTGTATTTTCACCAGCAGCCTCGTAAGCCCTCTTAAAATCCAGGTACGCGATTACCAATTCCCTATTCTCATCACCAGACCCATAAGCAACAGCTGGGATTAAACCTTCTTTTCTAATTTTCTTAGAATTTTTATCAGACTCACCTTTAGTCTTAACATTTAAAATAATTTTATCCATTATATTATAAATTTAATAATTTAAATTGCATTAAAACGCAATATGTGAAATTTAAAAATAAATAAAAAACTAACTACCAATCTTCAAATCACGATAGACGTCTAACACATCATCATCAGAAATAAAGCACTTATTAAACAAGTTCACTGCTTCATCCCCTTTCATATCAGTTGCTATTCCCAGACTCACAATATTTTGTTGATTGTTGGAAATAAAAACCAAAGCAGATGTATTGCATTTTTGACACGTTACATGAATAGTAGTGTTTGAATCACTCTCGTCCAAAACAACTGTACGATCATGATGATACACGCCGCCGCATAGAGAACATTTTGTGAGATGTTTCAAATTATTAGCTTTTTCTTTCATATCAGACATTATAACGAATTATTCTTAAAATGCAATACCAAACATTTTTTTTCAAAAAATAACCCTAACTTAACTTCAAAAACACAGTGTCTACTTTAATCAAAAAACTTAATGCGATTGAATAACCTCAAAATCAGATCGCTCCTTTCCCTTATCAGAGATGTTCAAAAGTATTCCCAAAGAAATAAAAATAGACACCAATGAACTACCTCCGTAACTTAAAATTGGCAAAGTAATTCCTGTCACAGGCATTATCCCTAAGTTCATACCAACATTAATCAGGATTTGAAGGAAAAACATAATCATAACTCCAATTGCTATCAAATAACCAAAATTATCATATGCATTCTCAGCAATCTTTTTCATGCGATAGAATAATACAACAAATAAACTCATCACAAAAACGGCTCCAACAAACCCACTTTCCTCAACGATAACAGCAAAAATAAAGTCCGTATGCTTCTCTGGAAGAAAATTCAATTGAGATTGAGTTCCTTGCCCTATTCCCTTTCCAATAGCACCGCCTGATCCAACTGCCACAATCGACTGAATAACATTATAGCCCGTTCCCATAGGATCTCTTTCTGGATTAAAAAGATTAACCACTCTTTCTTTTTGATAAGGAGCCAACAAAAACCACCCAACAGCTACAGAAATCAAGCCAATAATTAAAAGTGAGAATACATATTTCTTATCAATTCCAGAAAAAAGTAACATTGTCCCCCAAATTCCCATCAGAATAACTGAACTACCGAAATCAGGCTGCATCATCACCAATCCAATAATAATCCCAGCAACAACAGCTGAAGAAATAATTTTAGCCAAATCCCCTAATTCACCTTTTTTCCTCGAAAAAAAGCTAGCTAACGATATTATTAAAAATATCTTTGCCAGTTCAACAGGTTGTAATCGGAAAAAACCAAAATCAATCCACCCAACCGTTCCTCTAATCGACGAACCAAACACAAGTACTGCTATCATCAATATGATTGTGATAATATAAATTGCCCTGGTGTAAGAAGCAAAATATTGATAATCAATGAAGGAAATAAAAAACATCAAAAAAATACCTCCTATAGCGAAAACCAGTTGTCGCTGAAAAATATTCAAACCACTATCTTGCACAGTTGATATACTATACAAAGTTAACAGACCCACTCCCAGAAGAAGCAGTACTGAACTTATTAAAACCCAATCTAATTTAAAAAATTTATACAACATAAATAAAATTCATAATACCTTCTACTACACATACTAATTCAATTAGCCTCTTTTTTCAATTATTATCATCTCAACTTAGAATAGTCACCCCTCCTCATACCGTCATCCACACTCAGCTTGTCATCTCGAGCGGAACGAAACGAGGAACGAGTGGAGTGAAGTCGAGAGATCTCAACCTTATAAGTAACTGTCATTCTGAATTTATCACCACTCTCCTGTCATTCCGGAAAACATATTTTTCCAAATGAAGAATGAATTTGAGAAAAATAGTTTATCCGGAATCTACGCGTTAAGTTGCCTGAGTCAATAAGTGATAGCGGAATCGAGAGATCTCACCCCAACAATAAACTGCTAGCCTAAATTAGTCCAAACCAAAAAAGGTACATTTAAATGGCATTTTAAATTTTTAATTATAAAAAACATAAAAAGTTAAAAATAAATCTAACTTGTCATTCTGGTCCCGATATACATTAAAAAATCGACCACCTACTCCTCCCAACTTCAAGCAGTCACCCCCCCCTCAATTGTCATCCCGGAAAGTATAATTTCTTGAGTGAAGTATGAACTCAAAGAAATTA
>JBHPHA010000032.1:0-7769 GCA_042569905.1 Patescibacteria group bacterium | reverse complement strand
AGCCGGAAGAGCTGGTCGTGATGGAAAGACGTTGAAATCATAGAAAACAATCAAATACACACAGGGGATTGGACAGCACCAAAAATAAAAGATGGCTCAGTGGAAATCAGTGATCCAATCAATACTAAAGGTGATAAAAAAGATATCACTGTTAACATAAACTGGGAAACTCACGAAAACTCAACATCTAACCTTGCATATGACACATCAAGTCATACAAAAGAAGATATTGGGGATTACAGTTTTTCTCACCCTATTCCAATAGACACAACACCTGACACAGAAAATCACTTAGCAATATTAGATGGACTTGAAATGTCCAAGACGTATTATTTTAGAATCCTTACAAAGGATCAATTCGGTAATGAATCAATTTCTAAAGAGTATGACTTCGAAATTTCAAGTCCCCCTCCTTCACTTCCAGGAAACATTGTAATGAATGAATTTGTTCCCAATCCCAAAGGAACAGATACAGCCGCAATGCCTAATGGCGAATGGATTGAGCTCTATAACAACATCGCAATCGATGTTAATGTTGCTGGTTGGTATTTCACCGACGCATCTGGAGGGAAGCTATACATTCACCCAGTCAATAGCGATAATGATGAAAACACTGGAGACACAGGAGAAACAATTGTTCCAGCTTATGGCTACTTAGTAGTTTATGATAATTCTAGTTTTTCATTAAATAATACTGGTGATACAATTTCCCTTTTCAATAACAACTACACACCAAACGATACTGGTGATGATATCTTGATGGACTTAGTTACTTATCAAGACACAATTAGTTTTGATCCAGGGAAAACATTCGCTCGATTCCCTGATGGAATAGGACCGTGGATTGATCCGGATGGAACACCTGGAAATAAAAATAAACTATCTAGAAAAGAAATAAAAGACCTTCAAGAATATACATTTGAAGCGTGTTTTGGTGGAGCGAAGTTAGACTTTATCACTACTGACCCACTTTGTAACAAAGACTTCTTAAAATACATTGGAATGCTAAATGACACTGATCCCAGAAAACTTCAGAAAAAAAGATTCCTTAAGAAAGATTACGAAGGAGTTAGTATGAAAAAAGAACCAGCAATAGCAGAAGCACCACCTATCAAACTTCCAGCAAGCCTAGAACCTCCCCTTCTCACAGAAGAATCCCCGGAAGAAAAAGCTTCGGAGCCAACACCTCTTGCAGAAATCGATGCAATAAAGGAAGATGGAATTGAACTTGAAATAATCATTATTGAAGAGGAGGATAAAACTCCAGAAAAACCCGCAGACACCGACAAGGAGGTCTCAAATACCTCCAGCGGCGATACACCTGATGACACAGAATTAGATAATATTCCCGATAAAGCTACCAGCCAGCCAACCACGGAAGTCACCACTGTAAACTAAGCCAACTAAAAAACCAGTTTAAAATAGAATTATGAATGAGTTTTTAAAAAAATACTTACTATTATCCTCCATTATCGTTATCTATTCCCTCTTTGCATTCACAGCAAGCGCCGCAAGTGAAATAGATGTCGAATATGCTTCTGGCATAAATATAAATCAAAACGAATTATTTAAAGCAAGTAATATCTACCCTGGATGGAGCAACAGTGAAACAATTAGAGTGACCAACAAAAGTGAGCTTGATAGCACAAATATATACTTTAACTTTGACACCAAGGGTCGATCCAAATTATCAAAAAAATTAAAACTCTACGTCGTCAGGATTTCCGACAAAAACTACCGTATTGGAGGAGAGGGTGACAGAAAAAATCTCAAAGAAGCTGATGACAAAAATCTATACGTAGACAAACTTGAACCAGGTGAAAGCAAGAAGTATAAGATTAAAATAGTTTTTGATAAAGACGCAGACAATAGCTATCAAGGAACATCTTTCAAATTCAATATTGATTTCTCAATGGAATCAAAAAATGATTCCGGTGCAACAGAACAAGATATTTTAGCTCACCAAGGTCGAGAAACTTTCACAGGGCAATCACCCCAAGATAGTAGCGAAGACGGCACACAGACTGAAAATGATGACTCAGATGAAGCACTGGTTGCAGGAGCCCATTCAGAAAACAATGATCAAGAAGTCATAGGTGCTAGTGATTGCGTCAGTTGGCCACTTAGAAATTGGTTTTTACTACTAATCACATACATTGCGATATTCAGTTTCAATAGTTTCTATAAAATCAAAAACGACAAAAACAAAATTAGATGGTTCTGGCAATTTATTTACACTTGCCTAGCAATTCTTGTGTGGTACCTTTTTGATGGATGTAAAACCTTTCAGTGGTTCCCCATTGCCATAATCATCGCTGGAGCTGCAAACTATGAGATATACTTAACCTTAGTTAAAAATAATATAAAAGACTAGACATAAACCAGCCAAAATAAAAAAGCTATGAAAATAATATTTTCATAGCTTTTATTTTTTATACGCTATCTCAAATTCACACAATATCAGAAAGATCTTGCTTAGAAATATTATCAGCAACAACTTTTTCGATCTCTATCATCTCCACCTGAGTAATAATTGCCACAGCATTACCCCTCTTGGCATAAACAATAGGACCTTCACCTGAATAATCAACCGAGTCATCCAGTTCTCCTTCAGTGGTGAAATTTTTCGGAGATATTGCAACACCATTGTCAATAGAATTACACCCCTGAAGCTTACGCAAGATCTTAGCAGTGTCCTTGGAAATTTTTGGAAATTTCACTTGCACCCGATTATCATCACTCCTAGACAAAAACTCCTCATCACCCATGTCAGGCCACAAATCATTCTTCAAATTTCCTCGAAAAACCAGCTTGATTATCCATCGCCTAATAGCCGACTCATTGCCCAGAGACCCCACAAAGTTCTCAGAAATACCGTAGATCAGAAAGCTTACAATTGATGCTATAGCGATAGAAATTATGGTCACAAAGATAAACTCAAGCCGTTCACTGTCAAATCTCTGCGCTGAAAAAATTATCCAAGATGCACAAAACGCAGCTAAAGAATACTGCAACCATACTGCTGCTCGAAATCGAAGGATAACACTACTAGAAAAATAATTATACCAGTTTCTAGTCCCAAAAAACATGGCGATTGAAAAAAGAACCGGCATTACAAAGATATTATCCTTCGTAAAAAACCAAGTAATCAAGCCTAAGCAGAAGGTGATTACTGAGATCATTGCTAATTCCGTGCTGAGTTCTTATTAAGACTAGCAAAACGAAAAAGTCCCTTACTACGACAAATTTTATTCCAAACTTTTTCTGGAAAAATCGCAACATGCTTGACATCCCCATTCCCAAGCACAGTCTTAAGCTCGTCACAATCCTCAACAAACTTCTTCGCTCCATTATTGATATTCTCAATTCTCTCCAACTCTTCTGAACCAATTCGCTCATCACCCTCAACAATTGAAAATCCAACAACAAAATCCTCCTCTCTGCATTCCTGATTCTCATCCAAGGGATGATTAGCTCTGTATTTAATTCGCCTACAAAGCCTCTTGCTTAAATCTTTCATTTCTTCTAGTGTCTTCACGAGCTCACTCCTTTTTGCTATATTTCAAAATGAATCACACATTTAAAGCCAGACCATTTCTGACTAAAAAATTACAAAGAACTTAACATACTGTTATACTAAAATACACTTTTTTGTCAAGAAAAACCCTAATGAAACATTGTTCATTAGGGAGTAATTATTTACGTCTTCAATATTCATAGCTTATAGGTCAAAATATTTTTTATCAATTTCGTTTTCAAAATATGCAAAACAAGCAATTATATTTTGTATTTTGACTAATCGATCAGTTATGATTGTTCCAATATCACCATCAATAGGAGAACTATCCATTATGAGCAGATCAATAGATCTACCTCTCTCAGCCAAAAGATCATTCAAACCCTCCATATTTGATCCATTACCTAGAGAAATAAAATCGTAAGTAATATTCAATTCACTCTCTAGAAATTTAAAATATTCAACCTTGATGCTATAGTTCCACCTCAAAACCGAGCCCAGATCTCCGAATCTCTTTCTCAAGACCTCCAAATCATCACTCCCCGTCGTGTGCAGGGATCTCACAACCAACAACCGCAAAGACTCGTCGCAGCTCCTATTAAACTCATCAATGACCTTAAATTTACCCACCTTGACCTCACACTCAATGGCACTTTCTTTCGCCTTTTCCATCAATCGCTGAGACTCTTGTTCTGCGTATCTCAAAACAATTACAGTCACTAAAAAAAGCCCTACCACTGCGATGCTTACCCTCATTATTTTTTTCACAACAAAACCTCTCTTTGTTTAATTTTTCAAATATTTACACACTTAAAAGAACACCTCAAATATCTTTGCACAATCTTTTCACAAATAACATTCTCAATCTAGCACTAACCTGTTCTTATTTCAACCCTATTCGCTGAATCTTAGCAATCACTAGGCGTATTTTCTGATAAGAAACCTCCTCTGGAAGTTTATCTTTAATGCTCTTCAATTTTTGGTAGTCCTCCGCCTCAGCCATAGCTTTCAAAATATCACTCTCCTCTTCTGGGGTTATATATTTTTCAAAATCAAAATCTCCTCCAGTAACATACCAGTCAATCAAGTGACCCAGAACAGTTTGTGCTGCTATAACTCTAATCTTAGCAATCTCATCGATTGAATGACCTTTTTGATACAGCCCAACAGTCTCTTTTACTGTTTCTGAAATATCACCACTATCACTTCTAACCTTTTTCCGACTAGACACCTTCAGATCTCCCGCTTCACCCTCTTGATTTCCTTCCTCCCACTTGTAATCCAGACACACGTCGCACCCACCACAATTTTGAGCACTACTTTCCAAATCGGGATCATTAAAGTATTTTAAAATAACTTTACGACGACACACACCATCCTCAACATATTTTTTCATATTATCCAACTTTCCATACTTCACACCCAAAACTGCATTAATTTCATCCCACTTCTTTCCTTGCGAAAGCATTTGTCGCTTATCTCCCTGAATAAAAAAATGATACAGACCAGCGTCTCCGCCATTATGCAGTAAAATACAGTACGCCAACTCTCCATCACGACCAGCTCTTCCGGCTTCCTGATAATACCCTTCCAAACTCCCAGGCATTCCAATATGAATAACGAATCGCACATCTGCCTTATCAACTCCCATCCCAAAAGCAACCGTAGCAACAATCACCCTAAACTTATCCTCCATAAAACCATTCTGAACTTCACTTCTTTTTTCAGAGCTAAGTCCGGCGTGATAGCAAGCCGCATTTATTCCATTATCATTCAAAAATTCTGCTGCCAATTCTGCCTCCTTCTTGGTTATTGCATAAATAATACCTGGACCATCTAATTTCTTAATCAATCTCAAAGCCTCAGTTCTTCTGTCTTTTTTCTTCAAGTTTGCTCGCACAAAAAATCTCAAATTAGGACGATCAAATCCACGCACAAAAACCTTCGGGTCAGAAAGATCAAGGCGACTAGAAATATCCTCTTTAACCTCTGGAGTTGCAGTAGCAGTGAACGCCGCTATAATCGGTCTCTTTTTTAACTTGGAAATATTCTTCTTAACATTTAGATAATCCGGTCTGAAATCGTGCCCCCACTGAGAAACACAATGCGCCTCATCCACGGCCAAGAAATCTATATCCAATTCATTTAAAATACCTTGAAACTTCGGATTTCCCAATCTTTCTGGAGCAATATATAGGATTTTAGTTTTTCCAGAACGAATATCTTCCGTTCTTTCCTGTATTTCTTTCTCACTCAATGAGCTATTAATAAACGTTGCTCCAATGCCTCGTGCATTCAATGCATCCACCTGATCCTTCATAAGAGCAATTAAAGGCGAGATAACCACTGTAAGATTTTTAAACAAAACAGCTGGCAATTGATAACACAAAGACTTACCTCCACCAGTAGGCATCAAAGCAATCACATCTTTTCCACTCATTATACTCTCAACAATCTCCTCTTGTCCTGAGCGAAAACTGGAAAAATTAAAATGTTTTTTAAGATTTTTTTTAATCATATAGTGATATTATATCATCATATTCAATTTTCAACAAAAAATGGTATCAAAAAAACCCCTGAAATAAATCAGGGGTTTTTTCTTTACAACGAGCAACCTTATGCTACACGTGTTATGTTAGTTGCGTTAGGACCCTTTGGACCTTCACCAACCTCAAATTCAACTTGATCACCTTCGTTTAGATCATTGAAATCAACATCTTGTAATTCACTTGAGTGAAAGAATAAATCTTTCTCTTCGCCATCACGAGAAATGAATCCAAATCCACGATCAGTTAAACGAGCAATAGTTCCTTTTTCCATTTTTTTTAAAATTAATAATTCTTACTTATATACATGAGATACATGCAACTGAAGTCCGACTAAATAACTATTGTGCACATCACTGTATCTTCTATAGATTGTAGCATTTAATATATAATTTGTCAATACCCTATGACAAGATTCATAATATTACTCAAAAAACCCTTTAAATAAAGCATTATTCGCACATTCACAAACAATGAAAATTGAAGTCTTTTTTTTCATATGTTATTCGCAATTTCTTCGTTGCTGATTTTATTATACACTATTTATAATAAATGTGAATAGTTAATAAAAAACTGCACAAGTTTCACATAAATAAAAAGGACGAGTCATTATTCTGACCAATCCTTTTAACCGAAATGCGAGGAATAAATTCAATCTTCCACCTCCCAGCAATTATTTGTTTCTTTTTTAATCATTTCATCCAACTTTGCCGTCAAGTCTCGATCAATCTCTTTGTACCGATATACTTTGACGATTTGTGCACCTGCACTAATAGGTGAATGAAAAAAGATTTTTTCAAGATCATACAAACCAGGAGTCCATTCAAAACCATTCCTCTCTCTCAACGCCATCTTAATCTGCTCAGTAGTAGCTGATGACAACTCAATCCCTCTTGCTATGCAGAAGTTAGACACGGCACTCATTGCACCAGACACCAAGTGATCCTTAATCAAGCTTTTCATTTTCTCCTCCTATAATTTTAGCATGAAATAGCCTATTTTTCGATACTTCGAGATACAAGTTCAAGAATTAATTGCAACACTTGTATATAATATCCTCCCGTAAAAGTTAATTAAACCCTTTGATACACTAAATTTTCTATATATTTTTAGCACCTACAAGACAAGAACCAATGATCCGAGCTGGTCTCAGACCATTGGCTGAAAAAAGAAACAAATTGACTTTTAACCCAAATTCCAGGTGCTACCTACCTCTGATTTTATTTAGTGCCTTCTGCAGCGTAATGTCAGAGTTGTGAAAGTGAGTTATGCTTAAGGTACCAGAGTCTATTAGTTTACTTGCTAATTCTTCATCTTCCACCTGCCTCAAAAAACCTTGGAACATCAAACGCTCGTTTCTCTCCTTAAGTTCTCTTATGATCTCAACAGAGGAACTGTGGCGACGAGAACTTTCTCTCGACTTCCTACATTCTTCAAGTTCATGCAATTCTTCCATCCTATGAGCCAAGGTTCTTTCTAAACGAGCAACATAACCAGAGTTAGTAACAGCAGGAAATCCCTTAATTGCAAGAGTATATTCATCTTCAGAAACACCATAGTCTCTATGAGTTCTCATCAAAAGTTTTCCACTACTAACCATAGAATCCAAAACTTCAGGCTTGCAAACATTATTAACTAAATAAGCCTTTTGCATAACCCTACATCTAGTAAAACATACTAAGACATCCTTCTCTGTCCCAGATGAT
>JBHPHA010000031.1:0-8539 GCA_042569905.1 Patescibacteria group bacterium | reverse complement strand
TTTAACCATTTACTTTTATTAGTAACACTAGAACATATCCACATTTTTCACTATTTTTTTTATTTATTCTTTAATTAGTGCATTAATTGTTTCACGTGGAACAATTTTTATAATCACAAACTTTAATTCAATCTCTTGCGTTACACTATTTAATGTTCCACGTGGAACATTTTCACATAAATACGTGAGCTGATCGAATCTTTTATTCATTACAATTGTTCCACGTGAAACAATTGTGTAAAAGATAAAGGCCACTTTCTTTATCAATGTTCCACGTGGAACACTGGTATGTTATTATTTTTTCTTATTATTACTTTATTTCCTCTTACTTACTCCTTTTTAAGCTTTTTTAAGGATTTATCGATACATTGTTCCACGTGAAACATTTACTTTTACTTAAAATAGCTATATTTATATTGTTCCACGTGGAACATCTTAGAAAATACGCAACTAGGGTAGGGTAGTTTTTAAAAGATGAGGTATTTTTTGTTCCACGTGAAACAATCATACTATTTTAAATCTCACATTGTTCCACGTGAAACAATTCTGAAAAATAAAATATATAGGTTATTCTTAATGTTCCACGTGGAACACTTTATTTTTTATTATTCACTTAACAATTTGTTTAATGTTTTAAATAAAAAACAACTCAATAGAGCTGTTTTAGGGCAGGGGAGTTTTAGTTATTAGAAATTATTGATTATTTTTTCAAAATCTTCTCTAATTTTAGCAAAGTCAGCATTTTTAATACTTGGTTTAGCATAAATAATAATATCCAGATTACCTTCTGGCTTATTCTGACTTAATCTAGCAACTTCTCTCAACCTTCGCTTAATCTTATTTCTAACTACGGCTTTATTTGAAACCTTCTTAGAAACCACAAAACCATACCTATTATGACCCAATTCGTTCTTCAAAGTTTTAATAAAAAATAAATCGCTATGAAAAGCACGACCTTTTTTAAAAATCATGTTAAAATCATTTTTATCTGTAATTCTTTTTTTTCTAGGGAACATTTATTTAACTCTTATTTTTTATACTTAACATTCATTCATTCTTAATGATAACATAAAGTTATAGAGGTGTAAAGTAAACACTTAGCTTTACTAAGCACTTAACTTGCCTAATGATGCAAAACCCTCATCAACCTAATTAAATACTTGTGTGCTTTACTAAAATGTTTTTGAAAATAATATTCCTGAGAGATGTAGTACTGTTTTTTTTGATTTAGCAGGGAAGAGATACTTCCTCCTCCGACATGTAAAAATTCTACTCCGGGGAAGAGCCTCACATCCTTTCCTAGACGTTTAACTCGTAAGCACAGGTCAACATCCTCAAAGTACATAAAAAAACCTTCATCGAAGCCCTCTGCGCTAGTAAACACTTCTTTATTGATAAACATAGCAGCTCCCGTGATCCAATCCACATGCGATTCCATATCAAAAACTTCTACCTCTTTATGCCTTGCAAATCCTATGTTATTTCTCAAAAGCTCTTGAATACTAGGTTTTTTTCCAGCACTCCATAACTGAACTTGTCCAGCTTTTTCCACTATCCTGGGTCCAATCACACCAATACTAGATTCTTTGCCTAGTTGAGCAACTAAATCCTTTATATTACCAGAAAGTAACTCTGTGTCAGGATTAATAAAGCATAGCACATCCCCATTTGCATCAGCAGCGCCTAAATTACACGCCTTTCCAAATCCGATATTTTTATTTACCTCTTTTATAAATATATCTTCTATGCTCTCAAAATCACTGATATCTAGCCTTTTTTTGTCATTATTAACAATGATTATCTCAAAATCAAGATTCGACACCTTATTTAAAATAGAGTGCACGCATTTTTCTAAGTATTTTTCACTTCTGTAATTAACGATAATAAAAGAAAGTTCCTTCATCACAAGTTTTATTTTATTTTATTTTATTTTACCAAAATCAGTATATGCCTTCTTAACCTTAATTGCCACATTCTTATTAATTCCTTTTTTTAAATCTTTTCTATTTTTCATTCTTCTTAGGTATGAGTAGACACTAATCCACCATCTTAGGCGCAGGGGAGTGTGTTTTTTAAAAAATATCAACGCAGATAGTACTAACCAATACACTTTATTAGGGTTTTCAGTTTCACTGCTTTCATTATGAAAAATAATTGAATTTCTATTTATTCCTATCCCAAATCCAGATCTTACTGCCCGCACAGAGAAATCCACATCCTCGTAATAGAGAAAGTAGTCCTCATCAAATAGTCCAATTTTTTTAAAAACGTCCTTACCTATAAGCATAGCACATCCCGTTAAATAATCAGTTTTTTGACTATTTTTCAGATGATATGCCTTCATTTTCATCCAATCTATTCTTCCTCCTTCAAACCAAACCTCTCTCTTATTCTTCATTATAAGTGGGTTACTTATACTTATTTCTTGGTTTTTCTCAGTAAACTCAACTAATTTAGTTATTGAATTTTTTTCAACCCACGCATCATTATTCAGTATAAAGACATAATCAGCCATTCTTTCGATAGCAAAACGTATTCCTACATTATTTCCCGCTGAAAATCCAATATTTCGGCTATTTTTTATGAAATGCACCTTAGAAAACTTCCTTTTTATAAACTCCAAAGATCCGTCAGTTGAGTTATTATCCACCACAACAATTTCTAAATTTGGATAATCCGAATTTAAAACAGATGTTAAGCATCTCTCAATAACATCTTTTCCATTATAATTAAGTATAACAACAAAAACTTTTAGATTAAGCATATCTCTATTTTAACATATAAAAAAACCTGATCAATCACCAGGCTTAATTATACAAAGTATTAAACTTGTTTTTTCATAACCATTAAGATCTCTTCTTTAGTAATGGCTCTTGTCAGATACAGTGCTATAAAATAAACAACTCCACTTAATATAATTAATAGAAAGAAGTTTAATTCCCTAAATACACATAAGAACAGTGCCATGATAGCACCTGAAAGTATGAACTTTAAAACCCCACTATCTTTTGGTCTATAACCTAGTTGCTTAAACGCTATAATAGATGTTAATGTCACCACTAATCCTTCTGTAATAACAGAAATCACAGCTGATCCCATATATGAGTATATTGGAATAAATATAAGGTTAGCTACAATATTAAATACTGCACAAAAAATCAACGCTTTCATTAACTTTTTCTGAAGATTTCCAGCTAAGAGTATGTTATTAAAGAAGTTGCCAAAGAATATAAATAATAACGCAAAGACTAGTACGCGAAGCACATTAGCTGATTCACTAAACCCTTCACCACCAATTAATCCTATTATGTCATTTGCTAATAAAAATATTCCAATCGCAATCGGGACTATTAATAAAACGAATATTTTAAACGTTTTGTCAGATATTTTTTGAAATTTCTTTTTATTAGAGAAAATATATTTCGATGTTAATGGCAAGGTAAGTCCCACGATCATAGAAGGGAAGAATGTTATAGTCTCAATAATTTTGTAACCAACATTATATATACCAACATCCTCACTCTCTCTAAGAATTGAGAGTAAAATCGTGTCCATTTTAAAATATAGAAAGGTAATAATAACAGAAGCTCCCATAGGAATGGACATTTTTAAGAACTTTTTCCAATAATCAAAATCAAATTGCAACTTAAAGCGCAGATATTTCCTACTTAATAAAAATACTAAAACAAAATTACTTATCATCGCCAAAACCATTGCTAACACGATAGTTTTAAAGCCTAAGTCACTATTAACTGCGAGTATAATAACTCCTACTTGGATTATTTTTCCTAACAATTCCGCCATAGCCACTTTATCCATAGCAAGATTTTTCTGAAAAACCCCATTTAAGACCATGTAACTAGAAGAAAATACAAAAGCCACAGCTGACAACATCACGCCAATTTTCACATTCTCTGCATACGGCAAAAAACTAATCAATATAGGAGTAAGCGCCAGTACTACTAAGGAAATAATGATTCTTAAAGCAAAAACATTACCAATAATTTTGTCTGCCTTTGCTCCATCCCTAGATATCTCCCTTGTTGCCACAGAATATAGCCCTAAATCCGCAATAGCGCTAAAAAAAGCAAAGAACGCAAGCACAGTTGCATAATCACCAAATCCACCTTCACCTAAGTAACGAGTGATAAAACCAATTCCAACTAACGCTAAAGCCGTAGATAAAGACTTAGCGAAGGTATTAAAAACAACATTATAAGCTATTTTCCTAGCAATCATTCTATTTATATTAAAAAAATTAAAACCCATGATTATAGACTTTTCTAAAAAAGAAACGCTATTCGCAGTCTACATCATTAAACAGGTTTTATAATAACTCTCCTTTCTTTACTGTCACCAATACTCTCTGTTTCAACCTGATTATTTTTTTCTAGCTCAATATGAACTAATCTTCTTTCATAAGCAGTCATTGGTCTTGTTGTTATTGGCTGACCACCCTCAATAACTCTCTGTGCTAGTAGTTTAGCATATTCAATAACAGTCTTGTTTTTTTCAACTCTATATGAGTTAATATCCAAAATAAACCTAATTGAATTACTATCACTTTTTCTTACTAAAATTCTTACAATATGTTGAAGGGCATCAAGGTTAATACCATGCTGCCCTATAAGTAAATTAGAATTAGTATCTAATGTAATGTTATAAAAAAAGATTTCCCCATCTTTGTCTTTATTTTTTTTAATATCAATTGAATATTCAAATCCCATTATATCCAACAAACCACTTACTGATTTTTCTACGATATCCATATTTTTTTAAATTAGAATAATACAACTAAATTAATCCTTTTTTCCTTTAAATATATATATCTGCTGAATAGCTGAGAAAAGAGTTGACGCTAACCAATACAAAGCTAGTCCCGCGGCAAATTTAATTCCTATAATAAAAGTAAGAACTGGGCCTAAGTACAGCATTTGCTTACTCATAATTTGAGCAAAATCAGCTGACCCCTTACCGTCCTTACTAACAGCAACTTCTCCTTTTTTACCTTCCATCATCATTTTAGTTTGCCAATATTGAGAAACTGCTGCCAAAAAAGCCAAATATATATTTGGCTTAGATAAATCAATAATACCAATAAATAAATGCTTGATCTCTACTGGATTTTTAATAAAAGAATATAATTCATCTCCGCTAATAACTAATCCTGCAGCAGAGATATTGATTATAATCCTATAAAACGCAATTAGAAAAATAAGTTGAAAAACAAGAGGCAAGCAACCTGAAAAAGGGTTGATTTTATTAGTTTTATAAAATTCCATCACAGCCTTGGTCTGTTTTTCCTTATCATCTTTATATTTTTCCTGAATTTTTTTAATTTTTGGTTGCAAATCTTGCATCTGTTTTTGAGATTCGATTTGTTTTCTCGAAACAGGTATTAAAACCAACTTAATTAAAATTGTAACTACTATAATAGCTATACCAAAGTCATGAAGGGGAATAATATTGTAAAAAAATATTACAATATTATATAAGGGTTGGTATATTAATTCATGAAAAATAGACATCATTTTGTTTTATTTTTAAATTTATACTGAAAGTTGCTTTCTTCCTTTTCTTCTTCTTCTTGTGATCACGGCTTGACCATCTGAAGTACTCATTCTTTTACGAAACCCATGCACACTTACTCTTTTTTTCTTACTTGGTTGATAAGTTCTCTTACTCATATTATTTTATAATTATAAAAATTCTTTAATTTAAGCCTATTTACGCCCCTTTTCTTAATAACGAGAAATTAAAATTTCGAGCGAAAAATATATAAATTATAAAGAGGCTATTGAAAATAACCTAGTCAAATCTAAACATTTTACAACCGAAATTTTAAATTCACGACAGAACTAGAGACCTTAAATAAGTTTCAAGTCACAAAAAACAATAAGTCATTAATTGGACTCCATAGCATTCTAGCAATAAACGTCAATAAAGTCAACCAATAAAAGCGGTTCTTATTCATAGGTTATCCACACCTTATAAACAAACTATCCCATAATTCTCTATGGTGTGGATAACTTTGCTATGTTATACTTTTTGTGAAATAAATCTTTACTTACTTTTTGATATGGACAATAATGAACTCTGGCAATCGGTTCTATCTGAAATAGAGCTTTCAATTTCAAAAGCGCAGTTTATTACATGGTTTAAAGACACTGCAATACTCTCTAATCAAGATGGTCATGTTGTTATTGGTGTTCCAAATGGCTTCACAAAAGAATGGCTAGAAAATAAATTTAATAAACACATATTAAACTCATTGCGTCGATTTCAAGGAGATGTAAAAGAAATAACTTGCCAAGTATATAACCCACAACAAGAAGAAGGTGGTGTTAAAAAAAATACTCCTAGTAGCACACAAAAAAAAGACCTTCAACCAGAAACCCCAACTGCGGCCAATCAAACCTACAAAATAAACTTCAACCAAAATACTAACTTAAACCCTCGATACACTTTTGAAAATTTTGTAGTTGGTGAAAATAATGAACTTGCTAGAGCTGCTTGTTATTCCGTGTCTCAGAAATTAGGACAAAACTATAATCCTTTATTTATCTATGGAGATGTTGGTCTTGGAAAAACTCACTTACTTCAATCTATTGGAAATGAAGTTTTAAAAAATCAACCAGATAAACAAGTTATCTATATTTCATCTGAAGGATTTACTAGTGAACTGGTTAATTCCATAAAAAATCAAAGAATAGAGCAATTTAAGAATAAATATCAAAAAGCCGACTTACTTATTATTGATGATATTCAATTTATCTCTGGTAAAGAAAAAACTCAAGATATCTTTTTTCATATATTCAACTCTCTCTATCAAATTAATAAACAAATTGTTATTAGTAGTGATCGGCCACCAAAAGAAATTCAAATTCTTGAGGATCGGTTAAAATCACGATTTGAAGGAGGAATGATTACTGATATTGGGAATCCTGACTTAGAAACAAGAATTGCTATATTAAAAATGAAATTAACAGAAAAGAATTTTTTCTTAGAAGAAAATATTATTCGCTTTATAGCGGAAAATATAAAAAATAATATTAGAGAGTTAGAAGGTGCTTTAAATAAGGTTATTGCTAATTATGAGTTAACAAAGCAATCACCTCAAATTGATGTTGTTAGAAAAATGCTTCTTGATATATCCTCCACAGGAAAGAAAAAGGGTATAACCCATAGAGATGTTATTCAAACTGTCGCTGATTTCTATGATTTAACTTATGAGGACCTTGTAAATAAGGGAAGAAGAAAGCGCGTTGCTATTCCAAGGCAGATTGCTATGTTCATTATTAGAAATGAATTAAAATCATCCTACCCAGAAATTGGTGAATTTTTAGGAGGCAGAGACCACACCACAGTAATGCATGCCTTTAAAAAAATAGATCGAGAATTAAAAGAAGATACAAAATTGAAAGAAAATATAGAAATTTTGGTTGATAAAATCTTCACAGTTTAAGAAATATTGGATAACTTGTGGATAAATTGTTTATTTCTAGGTAATAATTCTGTTTATAAACCAGTGACTACTTCCACATTTTATTATTACTAGTATTTCAGACTTTTTTTAAACACATGAAGACCCCCTAATTATGTAGGGATTATTGAAAACTGTATATACATATTATCAACACAGAATTTACCTTAAATAAACTGCTACACCCACTTATCCACAGAAATTAACTACACTAATAGTTATAATAATGAATTTTATATATATAATATTATATAACTATTAATACCAATCACATGAAATTATCTTGCACACAGGCAAATTTAAAAAAAGCAATATTTAATATAGAAAAAATATCTAACAAGCAAACATCTTTACCAATATTGAAAAATATTATGTTAAAAGCTAAAGATGGTAAATTATTTTTCTATGCAACTAACTTGGAAATAGGTATAGCTTGTAATGTAGGGGCAAAAGTTGAAAAAGATGGGGAATTTTCTGTTCCAGCTAGACTTTTAAGTGATTTTGTTAATAATTTACCGGTGAAGAATAGCAATATTGAAATTATTCTCGAAGGAGGAACTTTTTTAAACGTGAATAGTGGAAAACATAGTGCAAAAATTAAAGGATTAACATGTGAAGATTTCCCAATTATCCCCAAACCTGTGGGTAAGTATCTGTTTTCTGTGGATAACTATGTATTGAAAGATACTATCTCGAAGGTAGTTGGATGTGTTTCGAATAATGATACTCGAATGGAATTTACAGGGGTTAGTTTGTCGCTAGAGAGAAATGATTTGTATTTTGCTGCAACGGATAGTTTTAAATTAGCTGAAAGTCGAATAGTTTTGAATGATAACGATATGAATATCGAGAAAATTGAAGAGCTCGATGAAAGTGCTGTTATTGTTCCAGTAAATGCTTTTTTCGAATTAAGTAGGGTAATTGGCAATGAAACAGGGAAAACAGATGTTTTAATTGAAAATAACCAAATATTTTTCAATGTGAATGATGAGACTCAAATAGTTTCAAAACTAATCAACGGTAAATACCCTAACTACAAGCAAATAATTCCAAATG
>JBHPHA010000030.1:0-9126 GCA_042569905.1 Patescibacteria group bacterium | reverse complement strand
AGGTAGAAAGCAAATATAATTGTTGGCGGTAAGGGGAAATTACTATTTTTGATTTTGTTGAATATCCATACAACACAGAAACTGGCAGTGACAATGATTGGGAAGCTAAAGTAATTAGCGATTCTTCCTGAAGGCAAATCTAAGTGAAGCCAGTCAGGTTTAAGTGTCATGGACAAAAGTGCGATAATCCATCCTGAAGAGAATGCGAAGGTGTATATTTTTTTGATGTTTAGTTTGTCTTGTTTGTAGAAAAATTGCAAAATCAATAGAATTGCTAATCCTATCATTCCAAGCATCATTCTTGATTCTCCTGCATTGAATTTTAACTCCGTTAAGCTTAATCCAGTTCTGGTGGATTTTGAAGGTGTTCCAATAGCCGTGTCAACAGCACTGGTTTCAACGTAGGCAGGTGTGTAGATGAAAAAGAAAAATAGTGCAGCAAAGATTAGTATTCCAATGACTGGCTTGGAAAAGATTAATTTAGTCCAATCTTGAAGAACGTTTTTGTAGTTTTGAATTAAAGTTTTGAACTTATCTTTTTTTGGTATAAGTATGGATTGATAAGTTAATGTGATATTGAATAAGATAAAAATAAAGGCAAAAATAAAAATGAACACAAACGAACTCAGGTGATGCGTGTAAATCATTCCGAATGTAATAAATATTGCAGTCATAAGCATCGAACTACTCTTTTCTTTCAATGCCCGAAAATAGAAGTATAGGGCGAGTGGGATAAATAGATTTCCTAATATATTTCCAATGACGCCACCGCTTATAAATTTTGACTGTGGTGATGATATTGCGTATAATGGTCCGAGCAATATAAGAGATGTAATTGCTGCATTTTTGGCAATAGGTGAATTGAATATTCTTAAAATAAAAATAAATATAGCTAATATCCCCATTATATTGAATAGATGCAATACAAGGGAAGGGAAATAGGAAACAACATCTATCCCGCTGATCATACTAATGCCTGAAAAGATCAAATGTTCTCCAATAATGAAATCAGCGATAGGTTCCGGATCAGTAAGTGTATAGGCGTTGTCTGTCTGTATGATTTCTACTTTTTGATAAACCGGAAGTTTTTGAGTATTGGTAATTAATCTGGACCAGTACATATGATGACCAAGATCTGTTGATGTTGGAAATATAGTGCTTTCAAGGTAGGTGGTTTTAATAAAGACTGTTAAGAATAGAATTGAGATAATTAAAGCTATTTGATTTTTTGAAAAAAGTATTTCTTTTGATTTCTCTTTTGATTTCTTTTTCTTGCCAATTATCCAACAAGCTATTGAAAAAATAGCAATGCTCAATATTACAGACCAAGATGTGAGAGGCACTCCAGCTTTTCCAATGACTATCATTAATAGAGTTGTAGAAATGACCCCTAATCCAGAGGATATGATTATTTTTTCCAATAAATTAAATTGGTTTTTGTTGAATGTCGCAGATAAAAGGAGGTATCCAGGAAGAAAGATTGTTATGATTATTGAGATGTAAAATAGAAACTGTTCTTGAATTAAATCGAGCATATTAATGTATTGTTAAGTTTTTTTAAATATAATATCTTTATACACTGAGTATAGTTTAACATATTTTTCAGAGTGTTTGTTATTGCGTGGTTGTCAGATGGTGTTTTATTAGATAAAATTAGTTTATATGAGAAAATTAAAAATAAAAAATAAATATATCTTAGCACTTCTCTTGATTGTTGTCTTGGGAGGATTTTTGAGATTTTACAAATTAGGTGAAAAGGTTTTTGTTGCGGATGAGTTTTTAGGTGTTAATACTGTCCATGGTTTCTTGGAGACAGGTGAATGGAAGCGATGGGATTTCAATAGAGGGCAATTACTAGAAGATGAGCCTTATTATAAGAATTTTTTTGATTTTGATTTTTGGGGAGGAGGAGAGACTTCATATACTAGGGCATGGATGTATAATTGGCAAATAGCTCAAGTTTTGAAATTTTTTCCTGACGATGAGGAATCTTCTTTTAGGATTACGAGTGCATTGTGGGGAATTATATCCATTATGATGACTTATTTTATCGCTTTTAAATTTACGAAAAACAGAGTCATAAGTCTTATTGCTGCATTTTTAATGGCAATTAGTTTAGATAATATTGTTTTTAGCAGAAAGGTTCGAATGTATTCTATGTTTATGCCAGTTTTTCTTGTATTTTCTTACTATGTTTTTCAGTTTTTAGAAAGTAAGAGAAAGTGTGGAATTGAATCGGTGAATAAGGTTAATAAAAGGATTGGTTTGAATTTAATGTACTTCATTCCGGTGATTCTATTGGGATTGTTTAGCGCTCATCTACATTTGCTGACAGTAAATATTATTCCAGTTGTGATTATTTACTTTATCACTATTTTTATTATTAAATTTTTAAGGCATGATAATGTCAAAAATAAGTATGGATTTTTCATTCTATTGTTAGCAGCAGTATGTTTGTTGTTTTATAGTCAGCTGGGTGTAGTAGGTTCTTTTCTTGGAATAGAGAATCATTATTCATATGTTAATAAGATATTGTTTGATTACTCGGACAAGTTTTTAGCCGTGTTGCTAATCATTTTCGGTACTTATTATTTGTCTCGTAAAGAAAATAAAGAAGGTCTTTTTGTCTCAGTTGTTTTTTGGGTAACACTTTTAATGTCGATATTTTTTTGGAAAAGAACAGCAGGTGAACAATATATATATTTCATCAAGCCATTTCAAATTATTTTAATTAGTGGGGGAATTTATGGTATCGCTTCTTTTTTGAAGGATAATTTGAAAAAATTCGGAAAATGCGCGTATGTTGTGTCAATTATATTATTTTTACTGATTGTGCCTAATTATATTTATTTTACTATTAAAGATAATTTTTATAGTCAAACTTCAACGTCAGAGAATCCTAATTACAGGAAGACTTTTTCTTATTTCTTGAACCACAGGCAGGATGGGGATATTTTGATTACGAGGGAGTTTAGGAATTATTACTTCAGGGATGCAAACGTTGATATTATAAGCTTAGGAGGGGAACGGGCGAAAGAGGGTGAAAAGAAGATAACAAAAAGTAGGTTAAGAGGACTGTTGAAGAATGGTAAGTCATGTGTTTGGGTGATTGTCTCTGATAATGATAAGACATTTATTACCAAGGAAGCTGAAGTGTATATTGAAGATGAAATGAAAAAAATTCGCGATGTTAAAACTAGGGGTCCGATTAGCACATATCATGCATGTCCCGAGTAGTATGTTTTTGTAATTTGTTGTTCTCATATTTTAAATTGAAGATATTATATTAAATTTAATAAAGTAAATATGAATAAAAAAATGAATAATCTTATTAGGACGAAAACTTTTTGGTTTTTTATATTGATTTTGCTTGTAGGTATTTTTTTACGTTCTTATAATTTTTCCCCATGGCTTCATTTTGAACTTGATCAAGCTCGGGATGCTATTGTTATCGATGAGGCCATGAATGGTGGCGTTGGAGATTTGCCTCTTTTGGGTCCTCGTGCAGCAGGAACTCGTCTCAGACTAGGTCCAGCCTCTTATTATATGGAGTACGTCTCATCTTTCTTGGTGGGTGATAGTGTGGTTGGTTCTGCGTACAGTGTATTGTTTTTTTCAATTCTATCTATAGTTGTCACATTTTTCTTGTTTAGACGATATTTCAGTAGGGAAGTGTCACTATTACTACTGTCTATTTTTGCAGTTTCATTATTCTTTATTACGTATTCTCGGTTCTCTTGGAATCCAAATTTCATTCCATTTTTTGTCACGATTAGTCTCTATTCTCTATTGCGGTTGGTGGATAAAAATGAAACCAGAAATGGTTATTGGTTAGTCGTATGCGCATTATTTTTTGGGATTTTATTTCAGCTTCATTTTATGAGTCTGATCGTTGTGTCAATTGTTAGCGTTATTTTTCTGGCATACAAACGACCAAAGATACAGTTTAAATTCTGGGCTGCAGCAATTGCATTATTCTTATTACTTAATGTTCCAATGCTGATTAATGAAGTTAAAACAGGTGGTGATAATTTTGATCAATTTATGAAAGCTGTTTTTGATAAATCAGAAGAGAGTGACCAGAATTTTATTGAAAAAGTTGTTAAAAATTACTCAGAGCATTCATTGGGATATGGAATAATGATGACGGGTTATCAGGAAGGGCAACTGCCTTCTTTTAGGAAGGATGAGACTGGTTATGACATAAAATGCGATAGATATTGTAGGGACCATCTTATTTATGGAGGATTATTTTTCATATTTATATCATTAGGTTTGGTCTTGCTTGTGATGAGGTTGTTTAGGGAGAGGGAAGTTGCGAAAAAAGATTTCTTGGCGCTCAGCACTATTCTATTTGTTATTAGTTTTCTAGTATTTACGCCACTAGCATTTGATCTGTCTCCTAGATTTTTCTTGGTCTCATGTGTAATTCCATTTGTATTTTTTGGATTAATATTGGAGAGATTGGTAAGAATTAAGAAAAACACTAAGATTGGAATTTTACTGACTGCATTACTGATAATTCTTAATTTATTTTTTGTTTTAAAATTTTTCAATGAACTTAAGTTAACTAAGAGTGATAATGTGAAGGTTGAACATGATAGAATAATGAAGCAAAAAACTAGAATCACATTGGAGCAGCAAAATACAATAGTGGATTACTTAAGTGAACAATATGAATCAAATAAGTACCCTATACTCTACAAGGGTCAGAATGAGTTTCACAGGGCTTTCGCGTATCTGTTGGATGAAAGAGGTGTCTTGCGTGATTCTGTTTCAAATACGACGATTTATAGAAATGCTAATTACTTTTTAATACTCAGAACTCAATCTAATTTAGAGCCTTTTGAAATTAAATATGGTGAAAACTATGACTTTATTTCTAAAAAAGAATTTGGAACATTAAGCGTGTTTAAATTGAAGCCAAAGGAGGATAGAATAACTGATAACGATGTTGATTCAGAGAATATTTTTAGAGAATCAGAAGTAGAGGATGAAGACTCTTACGCAAGGCGCTTTAAGTGGAAAGAAGTTTTCTAACTGAAAATACTTGACTTTTAAATCCTAACAATGTATTATACGTTGTTGTATTAGGAATCTTTTATTAAAACTCAAAAGGAGATAAGTTTGGATATTTTAATTGCAACCAGCAATCCGAGTAAGCTTCAACAATTTAAAAATGTTTTCGCTCAAATTGAAGGTGACTTTAATTTGTATTCATTAGATGATTTGGAGATAGATGATGATGTGGAAGAGGATCAGCCTACAGTAATGGAAAACGCTGTAAAGAAGGCGACGTTTTTCTCGAAGTTAGCTAAAATGCCAGCGTTGTCTGATGATTTTGGTATCTTTGTAGATGCATTAGGCGGAGATTTTCCTGGTGTTTTCTCAAGAAGATGGATGAATGGAAGCGATGAAGATCGTTGCTATTCTTTGATTGAAAAACTAGAGTCTGTGCCTGATGAGAAAAGGGTAGCTAGTTATATTGGAGCAGTGGTATTATGTTGTCCTAAGAGAGGTGTATATACCTCTCAGGTCAATACACGAGGGAGAATAATTGCTCCTTCACCCTCTGAGAATTGGTTTGGTTACGATCCTATTTTTTACTACCCACGACTAGTAAAAACTTTTTCTCAATTTAGTCAATTAGAACTAGATCAATTTGGGCACAGGGGAGTTGGTGTTAGGAGGATCCTGTTGAAGATTAAAAAATAAAAAGAAAGTGTTTATGAATTCCGTAAGAAAAATCTTACGGAATTTTTTTGTATCTAAAAAACCACTCGGCTAGCGCGAGTGGTTTTTAAAGTATTTTGTAATTATTGGAAATAGCAGTCCGTGTAGTATTTTCCAAGAAGATTATCGGTGTTGACGTTTTCTGAGAGGCTTATGTTTTCACTCCAGTATGATGAATCAACATATCCACCACTAGGTCTTCCACATTTAATCCCGTACTTGTCATTAGTGGTCATATCATTTCTCTTGATAACAATGTCACCTTCTTTTGTTTTGTGCTTGTAGTATTGAACGCTAATACCGCTGGTTTTATTTTTTTCAATTGTGTTATTGCTAATTTTCATATCAGACTTATTCACAACGATTTCAATCCCACTTTCTCCATTTTCATAGATTTCATTGTTGGATATTTTTCCTTCAACTCCAGATCGAAGATCAATTCCTTCTTCGTCATTTTCATACACCTCACTATCTTCAATCTCCACAATTCCTTTTTTAATATAGAGCCCTTTTCCATCGCTCTTATATATTTTTGAGTCTGTTATTGTAACTCTTTCGCTTTTGTTTGTTTTTGACTTTAGAATTTCTATCCCGATTTTATCAGATTTTTTTACCTTTACTTTTTTAATAGATGCTCTTGAGTTTTCATCAACTAAAATCCCTCTTCTTCCTTTATTGATTGTAACATTTTTTAAAAGAGTATGATCTTTCATTTTTACAGTGTAATATTCGTCATCGCCATCAATAGTTACATCATTTCTGTGTTTTCCATAAAGCTTGACGTAATCTCCTAGCACAACTTTTTCTTCATACTCTCCTTTAGAGACGTAAATTCTTCTGTAATTCCTACTGTTTTCTGCTACTGCATCCACCGCTTCCATGATTGTGTTATATGGATTAGCTCTTGTTCCGTCTTCGATGCCCGTATCGTTGCTGTCATCCACATATGCATCATAACTTGCTGCACTCGCAGTGTTGGATGAGAATGAAATTAGTACAAGCAATGCTAGTAATAATCTTAGTGAGTACTTCATTATTGTTTTTTTATTAATTTTTTTATTAAACCAAAATCCTTATTTGAAAACTCTTTGAGTATATATAGAATTATAAAATACAGAATGATTAAAATCAATGACCATACTATAAACATGTGCTGGCTTTGTGGAAATAGAGTGGACGTGAAATATAGAATAATTGAGGCTAGCATTATTTTTAGTAGTGAAAGTATTCTTAGTGTCACCCCAAATTCTTTTTTGGTGACGTATAGCCCAAAGAGCATTACTAATAGCGAAGTTAGAGTGGTTGAGATTGCAGCTCCTGTTATTCCGAATTTATGGATCATAAAATAATTTAGGATTATATTTAAAATCATTCCAGAAAAAGCAATCCACATCGGAATTTTAACCTTACCGGCTCCATTGATTGCAAAACTAAGGACGTAGAAAATTGTTAAGCAGCTCATTCCTATGACAAGTATTTGCATTGTTTGTGCAGCCTGGGAGTACTCTGATCCATAGAAAAGCGCAATTGTAGGGCCAGAAAAAATACTCATCAAAATTGCTGTAGGTGGCAGCAGTATCGCCATTAATCTTAATGCTTGTGAGACGACTGATTTTGTTTCCTCATCATTTTTTTCGGAAGTGGTTTTGGAGATTGTTGGTAGGAGTACGATGGTGAGTGCATAAAAAAGGAAGTAGGGGATTCGTCCCACGGTTAGAGCTCCGTTATATATCCCAGTTAGATAATCGTCAGAGAGAATGCTTTTGACCATATACAAATCAATTGAAATCATTATTTCATAAAAAAGCATGAATAATGTCATTGGCCAGGCGTAATTAACTAGTTTTTTCCAATGAAAATCATTTTTTCGGGAGACCGTTTTTGATTCAGACTGAGCCAGCTTTAGGGCAGGCGCAATTTTTATTTTATCTATTCCAAAAGCAATAATGAAGACGAAAAATGGAGCAAGGACATATCCTAGAATCGATCCTTCAACTTTAAGTACCCAGGCCAAAAGAAGAATGAAAACAACTCTAGATAATGATCGAATAGTTTTGAGAATTGCTTGAATATTAAACTGATGAATCCCTGTGAAATAGTAGAAATAGAAAGAGGCTGCTGCGAAAGCCGGAATAATAAGAGTTGAGAGCCTGAATAAAGAAGTAAGGCTCGGATCTCCAAGCGCAGAAGCTGTGTATGGTGCTAGTAAAAAGAATATTGCAGTGATTGCCCCAACAAGAACTGCTTGAAGCTTTAGAGCTTGTTTTTTGATTACGCTAACCATGGCAGGGTTCTTGTCAAAAACTTCACTGAGAAATTTGCTCATTGCAGTTGGAATTCCATTTCCAATCAGAATAATAATCATTGTTGTAAGAGTAATTACAAGACCATATCTCCCGTAGTTTTCAGGTCCAAGAATTCTTCCTACTCCAGAATGAATAATATACCCCGAGATATTGTAGATAATCTCTGATAAGGTGAGCCAGAAAACCGACTTTACTATGTGTTGTTTTTTGATTGACATTTATTTAAGAGTATATTAGCTTTATTTGTTAGTATTTCTGTACTAATTTTAGCATAGTTAACTTGAAAAAAGAATAAAAAGGGGGACAGTATGACTAGTATTTGGGTTCAATTGGGATATGGATTGGTTGACGGAATTTTGTGTGGACTTATTCTTGGAGCTATGATTGCATTTTTTGATTATGTCGGGTTTAGGTTAGCATCCTTACTTTTATATTTAATGGGATCCTTGGCTATGCTGGAGATTGTAGGTATTCACCTTACGGAGTTTCCTGATTTCACGAAGGTGATTAGCGTACAGTCCTTGGAGCAGACGGTTGCAGGAATGATGTTCATGGTAACTTTCGTTGTTATGGATGAATTGTGGAAATGGAAAAAGAAAAAAGAGGATATTGAAAGAGGTGAAGATAGTTGAAATATTTAGTTAATGTAAATCTATCTATTTAAAAAAGGACGTTAAAAATGGAATTTACTGCTATTGTTGGTGAGTTTGTGCTGGGTGTAGTAACTGGATTATTGGGTTTATTAGCATACACACTTGTAGATAGGTATTTTAGTGAATATAGGTCGGTGTGGATTGCGCTTGGTATGGTTATATTCATCGGTGTGATGAATATGTTAGGGGTTAGTCTTGAAAACGCTCCTAATATCTTTAGGGATCTCCATATTGGTCCGCGCATTGCAGGCTTTTTAGGGTCCATGGTATTTATATATGCTTTTAAACGAATTTAATAGGACTTAAGAGGGGCTGAGAGTCCTGAGTCGCTTACTATAAAATAGTGAGCGACTTTTTTTGTATGGACAAGTTGCCTTTTTTGGTATAAGCTAAGTAGAACTTTTAAAAAGTTGAATTGTTCTTTGAGATTAAAA
>JBHPHA010000029.1:0-9498 GCA_042569905.1 Patescibacteria group bacterium | reverse complement strand
ACCGACATAAGGGATATGGGACAAAAATTCACATGGAGGCACTCAAAAAACCTGCTCACAAACTATCTTTTCCAATCCTTAATTACTAATCAACCTCTCTCTGCTAATTTTTATTTAAAAAAAATTAAATACCTATTTAAAGATACATTTAAATAGGTATTTAATTTTCTTCTCCAAAATGATTCACTTCATATTTCCTACCTATTCCATAATTCCCTTCAGATATCTTTTCACTGGTCCGAAACTTTTTCGATGATACTCACATGGTCCGTGTTTTTTGAGTGCCTCCATGTGAATTTTTGTCCCATATCCCTTATGTCGGTCGAATCCATATTGAGGATATTTTTCATGCATCTCATACAAAAGCCTATCCCTTGTAACCTTCGCAACAATTGAAGCAGCTGAAATTAATTTCACATTCTTATCCCCTTGAATAAAAGCTTTTTGTTTTCCTGAAAGATTTGGTATTGTCTTATTTCCATCCACCAAAATAATTGATTTATCTTCAATAAAAAAATCATTCCCTTTGCTCTTTTTTAATTTCCCTCTCAAGTCTACAATTGCCTTTTTCATAGATAGAAAACTAGCTTGAAGAATATTTATTCTATCAACTGTGTCATGATCACAAACACCTACACCTACATAAAAATTATTTACTATAAACTCATACACCTCTTCTCTCTTTTTTTCAGTTAACTTTTTCGAATCACGCACAAAATCAAAAATATTCTCATCAAAATCACCATTTTTCAAAGATTCATTTATCCGAATAATACACTCTTTACTAATCATCACAGTTGCTGCTACCACCGGCCCCACTAAAGGACCTCTTCCTGCTTCATCCACACCAAAAATAAAATCATCCCCTTCTCCAAAAAAATGATTCTCAATTTGAAATATTTCATCTGTAGGTCTTGACTTTTCCATAAATATAACGTATATTAAAATGTTGATTAAGAAGTAGTTTTATTAAAAAAGAAATAGGAGACATTATGTCGAAAAAAAATGGCACTGGCGGATATAGTCCTGTTCCTGACAATCTCTGCGAGGGGTACACTCTCAGCGAGTTGCTAATTATTAGGAGTAAAAGTCTTCCTGATAAGCACATAGCTAAAATATTAAAAAGGAGCTATCACTCCATATCAGTAACCCGACAAAATATCAAAAGAGGTTGTTACCAAAAAACACACCCCGCCCTCTACAAGAAGTAATTAAAAAAACTTTTTAAAATCAATACTTATAGGAATTCAGAAAACAATCTGAGTTCCTTTTTTTATTTTTTCTTATCTTATGATACAATAAATTATAGAATAAGAACAGTTAAACTTACTTTTTTCCTACCTTGCAAAACCCATTGAGAAATCAGGGCTATGAAGGTAGAGATAAAAAAAATATGAAAACTATTGCATTATTTTTTGCTATGTAAAAATTAACCTTGTCTTTTTAAAAGACAGTGGTTTTTATTTTCACTAACATCAATACTGCACTACACACAAAAATATGAAATTTACCCATTTACATGTCCATAGTCATTACTCCTTACTTGACGGTCTCGCCAAAATCGAAGACCTTGTTGAGCGCGCCAAAGAGCTAAAAATGGATTCGCTTGCCCTCACTGACCACGGAGTTATGTATGGAACAGTTGAGTTTTACGTAAAAGCCAAAGAAGCTGGAATAAAACCAATCCTAGGATGTGAAATGTATGTAGCCCCGCATGGGTTGGAAAATAAAAATAACACCGAGGCAGACAAGACCAGAAATCACCTCACCCTACTTGTGCGAAATGAAAAGGGGTACAAAAATCTGATGAAACTTGTTTCCATTGCTCATCTAGAAGGTTTTTATTACAAACCAAGGATTGATAGGCAGGTATTAGAAAAATACAGTGAAGGACTTATTGGATTAAGTGGATGTTTTCAGGGAGAAGTTCCTCAAACTGTTATCAATAAAAACGTTGGAGCGGCAAAAAAAATTGCCTTGGAATATGAGAGAATTCTTGGAAAAGGAAATTTCTACATGGAGCTTCAACATCTTCCAGCACTTGAGAACCAAGCCATAGCTAATGAGGGAATGATTCAAATCAACAAAGAAACAGGAATTCCTTTAGTAGCAACTGGTGATATTCATTACGCCAACAAAGAAGACGCTGCTAGTCAGGATATTCTTTTATGCATTCAAACTAACCGAAAGGTTCACGAAGAAAACAGAATGAATCTTATGGATTTTGACCTCTCAATGAAATCTCAAGAAGAAATGATTGAGATTTTCAAAGACAATCCAGAAGCCATTGAGAATACTCAAAAAATTGTCGAAAGATGCAATTTTGACATCACACTAGGAGAGACCCAACTTCCTCAATTTGATGTACCCGAAGGATACACGGATGAAACCTTTCTTCGAAAAATGACAAAAGATGGTCTTTCCAAGAGATACAAAAACAAGGAAGATGTAACCAAAGAACATCTAGACCGAATGGATTATGAGTTATCTATCATTGAAAAAATGGGATTCCCTTCATACTTTTTAATCGTTCAAGATTTTGTAAACTGGGCAAGAGAGCAAGGGATTATTGTTGGTCCAGGAAGAGGAAGTGCTGCTGGTAGCTTTGTTTCCTACTTAATTGGAATTACGGACATTGACCCTATTGAATACGACCTTCTTTTTGAGAGATTCCTTAATCCTGAGAGAGTGTCCATGCCCGATGTTGATATGGATTTTGCCGACGATAGACGTGATGAAGTACTGGAATATGTTAGGCAAAAATATGGGAATGATCACGTTGCTCAGATTATCACCTTCGGTACAATGGCGGCTCGTGCTGCTATTCGAGATACAGGAAGAGCTCTGGATTGCCCTTATGATTTTTGTGACAAAACCGCGAAAATGATTCCTATGTTTTCAACAATCAAAGGGGCTCTTGATGAGGTTCCTGAATTTCAAAAATTCTACAACTCTGAGCCTGACGCGAAAAAACTAATTGACAATGCAATGAAGCTCGAAGGTGTTGCAAGGCACGCCTCTATGCATGCTTGTGGAGTTGTGATCACAAAAGAACCTGTTACAGAATACACCCCGCTTCAAAACATCACAGGAAGCCGAGAAGGAACTGTGACTCAATATGCATCATCTACAAAATACAGTGTTGTAGAAAAAATTGGTCTACTAAAAATGGACTTCTTGGGATTAAAAAATCTAACGATTATTCAAAATGCTCTTAATGTAATTAAACTTACAAAGGGAGATGATGTTAAAATTGAAGACATTAGCCTTAAGGATGAAAAAACATACAAACTACTTCAGGAAGCTCGAACAACTGGAGTATTTCAATTAGAAAGCTCTGGAATGAAAAGATATTTAAAGCAACTCAAGCCGAATAATCTTGAAGATGTGATTGCGATGGTAGCCCTCTACCGACCAGGACCAATGGATTGGATTCCGGATTTTATCGATAGAAAACATGGTAGAAAAAAAATTGAATACCTACATCCAAAATTAAAACCTGTTCTGGAAAAAACTTATGGTGTAGCGGTTTATCAGGAGCAAGTAATGCAACTTGCTCAACAATTAGCCGGGTACTCGCTTGGAGAAGCTGATATGCTTCGAAAAGCTATGGGTAAAAAAATTGTAGAACTTATTCAAAAAGAAAAACAAAAGTTTATTGAAGGTGCTTTCAAAAACGGAATTGATAAAAAAACATCTGAAGGAATTTTTGCCTTCATTGAACCATTCGCAGGTTATGGATTCAATAGGAGTCATGCTGCTTGCTATGGACTTATTGGATATCAAACAGCATACCTCAAGGCTCATTATCCAGCTGAATTTATGGCTGCGCTTCTAACTTCTGACCAGGGCAACATAGAGAGAGTTGCAATTGAAGTTGATGAATCGGAGCAAATGGGAATCGAAGTTCTCCCTCCTCATATTAATGAGAGCTTTGAGGAGTTCACCGTAATTCAAAGTAAAGATAACAAAGAAAATATTCGATTTGGATTAAATGCGATTAAAAACGTAGGACACACAGTTGCGCATGAAATAGTAAAAGAAAGGAATGAAAATGGAAAATTCAAAAACATTGAAGACCTAATTGACAGAGTAGCAACTAAGGATTTAAATAAAAAATCAATTGAGGCTCTAGCAAAAGTTGGCGCTTTTGATGGACTTGCGGAGAGAAATCAAATTATTGAAAACATTGAATTGATTATTAATTTTTCTAAAAATCTTCAAAAGGAAAAAAATTCAAATCAAACCAGCTTATTCAGCGAGGAAATTCTAGAAAAACCAACACTTTCCCTCCCCCAAAAAAATGAATCGACAAAGAAACAAAGGCTTCAGTGGGAAAAAGATTTACTCGGACTATACGTTAGTGATCATCCAGTAGCTGAATTTCAAGAATACTTCGACAATGTAGCAACACCTATAAAAAGTCTGACCGAAGATCATGTGGGTAAAAATATTCAAATAGGTGGTGTTATTAGCAAGGTTCAAAACATAGTTACAAAAAGAAAGCAAAATATGGCCTTCGTAACTATTGAAGATTTAAAGAGTAAAATTGAATTTTTAGTTTTTCCTTACATCTTAGAAAAAACAGGAGCTGTCTGGCAAGAAGACAACATCGTTCTCGCCACCGGTAAAGTTTCCGATAAAGACGGGTCATTCAAGATAATTGCCGAAAATGCTACAGTCGTAAATAATCAAGAGGTTGAAAGCTATCAAAGAGTACTTGAGACTCAGAAAAAAAATGGAAACGCGATTGTAACTAAGAAAAAACATTCAACACCTCCCCCAAGTGAACCTCAACCACACACAGTCTCATCAAAGAAGATGACAATTTCACTTCCCCAGGATCAAGAAAAAATGAAAACATTATCTGAAACATTAGAATCTTGTAAATTTGGAGAAACAAAAATATTCATCCATCTAGGTAGTAACTTAATTGAAACAAACTACAGTATAGATGCTAATCAAGATGTGTTAAATAAAATAAAAGCACTGCTCGGAGAAAATTCAATACAATAAAAAAACGGGATCCTTTTTAGGTTCCCGTCTATTTTTTATATTTCAAATTTTCATTCCCTGTATCTCACTAGAGTGTTTTGCTTTTTTGCGGAATGTTTCAATTGAAAAACCACACCCTGTTTTGAAAAAGCAATCTGAGCATTTATCATCGATACCTTTCTCAACTATAATGATTAATCGACCATTATAGTGGTCGGAGATTATCTTTCTTGAATTATTAGCTTCTGCTAAGGTCTTAAAAAAAGGTTTTCTTTTTTCCGTACGTATCTTAATACATATAGACGCACAGTCTTTTCTTTTCGAACAAGACAATTGAACTTCACACCTATTTTTCAACTTCTCTCTCAAAAAGCTATGCGTATTAATAACAAACTTATCGCCGCAATGACCACATGTTACAATTGCACCAACCTTTCCTAAACTCAAATCTCTACCACAAGAAAAGCACGAAAAAATAATCTTTATCATCAGTAAGCTCTCCCGCTTTATTTGATTTTGTTAAAAAGAACTAAGCAACTTGCTTTTTTGTATCCATGTATTATACTATATGTAACAAATTAATCAAGTGCTGAAACGATCTAACTAATCGTGGAGCTTGTGTGGTTAGCTGGCAAGACAGCTTAAAAGAGCGCCCAAATAAAATCGGGAAACTAGGTGGAACCGTCCTATTTAATATAGGATCCTAGTAATTATTTTTTGATTTTATTTTGGCGTTTTTTTATATACGAATTACAAATTTACAAATTTACAAATAAACCTCAGAAGTAGATAATAGAAAAAATACTAATTTACCAATTAATTACCTAAACAATAATATGAGTGAAGAAAAAAAATTAGACAAACAAGAAATCCTACGTCATTCCACTGCTCACGCTCTTGCTGCAGCAGTCTTGGAAATGTTTCCAGAGACAAAATTTGGAACGGGTCCTGCAACTGAAAATGGATTCTACTATGACTTCATGCTTCCTAGAACACTTATTCCAGAGGACCTTGAAATACTTGAAGAAAAAATGAGAGAAATTGTTAAAGCCAATCATTCTTTTGAAAAAGAAGAAATTTCGATTGAAAGTGCTATTGAGCATTTCGAAAAAATATCCCAACACTACAAAGTTGAGTTAATTAAAGATCTTCAGAAAGAAGGAAATGAAACTGTTTCAGTGTATAAAACTGGAGGTTTTGTTGACCTATGCAGCGGCCCACACCTTGACTCAACTGGAGAAATAAACTTCACAGCCTTCAAGCTTACAAAAATATCTGGGGCGTATTGGAGAGCAAACGAAAACAATGATCAGATGCAAAGAATTTACGGAGTAGTCTTTGCTGACAAAAAAGGATTAAAGGACTATTTGAATCGAGTTGAGGAAGCAAAAAAAAGAGACCATAGAAAACTCGGTAAAGAATTAGACCTCTTCACCTTCTCTAATCGTGTCGGACCAGGGCTTCCGCTATTCACACCAAAAGGAACTATTATTAAAGATGAATTACAAAAACATATTGAGGATGTTTGCAGAAAACGTGGATTTCAGAAAGTAAGCACTCCTCATTTGGCGAAAATCGACTTATACTCAACATCAGGACATAGAGATAAATTCGGTGATGAGCTTTTTCATGTAACATCAAAACACAAACAAGATTATGTTCTAAGACCGGTTCAATGTCCTCATCAAACACAAATCTATGCATCAAAGCCAAGATCTTATAAAGATCTTCCAATTAGATATATGGAGTCATCAAGCCAGTATCGGGCCGAAAAACCTGGAGAAATTGGAGGTCTAAATAGAGTGATTGCGATTACAGTTGAGGATGGTCATTCATTCTGCAGAGTCGATCAAGTTAAAGATGAGGTGAAAAACGTAATAGAAATTATCAAAGACTTTTATTCATCAATTGGTCTGTGGGAAAATCACTGGGTTTCTCTTTCAGTAAGAGACTACAATCATCCTGAAAAATACATTGGGGACTCAAAAGATTGGGATAAATGTGAAGAAATGCTTCAAGAAATTTCTGACGAAATGAAATTAGATGCAAAAAAATGCGAAGGTGAAGCCGCACTATATGGGCCAAAACTTGATTTCATGTTCAAAGATGCAATGGGAAGAGAAATTCAAATCCCAACAGTTCAGCTTGATTTCGCAACTCCGCAGAGATTTGAACTTGAATATACCAATGACAAAGGAGAAAAAGAAACTCCAGTTATGGTTCATAGGGCAATACTAGGATCTTACGAGAGATTCCTAATGCTCCTAATTGAACACTTCGCTGGAGCATTCCCAACTTGGTTATCCCCTGTTCAAACTTCAATTGTTCCAGTATCTGAAAAATTAGAATCTTGTAAATTTGGAGAAACAAAAATATTCATCCATCTAGGTAGTAACTTAATTGAAACAAACTACAGTATAGATGCTAATCAAGATGTGTTAAATAAAATAAAAGCACTGCTCGGAGAAAATTCAATACAATAAAAAAACGGGATCCTTTTTAGGTTCCCGTCTATTTTTTATATTTCAAATTTTCATTCCCTGTATCTCACTAGAGTGTTTTGCTTTTTTGCGGAATGTTTCAATTGAAAAACCACACCCTGTTTTGAAAAAGCAATCTGAGCATTTATCATCGATACCTTTCTCAACTATAATGATTAATCGACCATTATAGTGGTCGGAGATTATCTTTCTTGAATTATTAGCTTCTGCTAAGGTCTTAAAAAAAGGTTTTCTTTTTTCCGTACGTATCTTAATACATATAGACGCACAGTCTTTTCTTTTCGAACAAGACAATTGAACTTCACACCTATTTTTCAACTTCTCTCTCAAAAAGCTATGCGTATTAATAACAAACTTATCGCCGCAATGACCACATGTTACAATTGCACCAACCTTTCCTAAACTCAAATCTCTACCACAAGAAAAGCACGAAAAAATAATCTTTATCATCAGTAAGCTCTCCCGCTTTATTTGATTTTGTTAAAAAGAACTAAGCAACTTGCTTTTTTGTATCCATGTATTATACTATATGTAACAAATTAATCAAGTGCTGAAACGATCTAACTAATCGTGGAGCTTGTGTGGTTAGCTGGCAAGACAGCTTAAAAGAGCGCCCAAATAAAATCGGGAAACTAGGTGGAACCGTCCTATTTAATATAGGATCCTAGTAATTATTTTTTGATTTTATTTTGGCGTTTTTTTATATACGAATTACAAATTTACAAATTTACAAATAAACCTCAGAAGTAGATAATAGAAAAAATACTAATTTACCAATTAATTACCTAAACAATAATATGAGTGAAGAAAAAAAATTAGACAAACAAGAAATCCTACGTCATTCCACTGCTCACGCTCTTGCTGCAGCAGTCTTGGAAATGTTTCCAGAGACAAAATTTGGAACGGGTCCTGCAACTGAAAATGGATTCTACTATGACTTCATGCTTCCTAGAACACTTATTCCAGAGGACCTTGAAATACTTGAAGAAAAAATGAGAGAAATTGTTAAAGCCAATCATTCTTTTGAAAAAGAAGAAATTTCGATTGAAAGTGCTATTGAGCATTTCGAAAAAATATCCCAACACTACAAAGTTGAGTTAATTAAAGATCTTCAGAAAGAAGGAAATGAAACTGTTTCAGTGTATAAAACTGGAGGTTTTGTTGACCTATTTTACTGGAATTTGTTAAGGATGAATCAATCGCGAAGAAAATTCTTGAGAGAGGCATTATTAGAGATGGCAAGCTATCAATATCTTTTCCTAAAGGAATAAGAAATGTTTACTTATTAAAGAGCAGGTATGTAATTGAAATGCGTCCTGGTCTTCCTCATAAGCTATTTTGTGAGCTAAGATTTCATAAATCTATCAGGGGCGTGAAGATAAAATTTCCTGATAATTTAGTTGAGCATGAAAAAAATCATCTAGATAAATTCCTTAGATCTTCATTAGTAAGAAGCAAAAAAAAAGGGGGGTCGTGTGATAGTATAAGGAGAATACTCATTTTTTATGATAAGAATGGTATGGAATATGGAGCCCGGATAGTTCTTTATAATGGTGAGCGAGATAACTTCAAGGGGTTTAGGTCTGTATCTAAGTTAAAAATAGCCCTTAAGGAATATTTTATGTAGCATATAAAGCAAAAGGTATTGAAATAATGTTTTCAATACCTTTTTTAGTTTTCTAAAAAACCACCTCGATCGAGGTGGTTTTTTGTGATATTATTTTCGCTCTTTTATTTCTTTTAAGATTTTTTCTTTAAATTCTTCAAATTTAAGTATCTCTTGCTTGTTTTTTTCTCCTCTTTTTCTAAGTGCAACGGTGTTGTCTTCTTTTTCCTTTTCACCAATAACAAGAATATACGGAACCTTTTGCTTTTCTTCTTCTCTGATTCTTTTTCCAAGACTCTCATCTCTATTGTTTAATTCAGCCCTAACTCCAGACTCTGAAAGATCTTTTTGAAGTTATCTCGCTCACCATTATAAAGAACTATCCGGGCTCCATAT
>JBHPHA010000028.1:0-12695 GCA_042569905.1 Patescibacteria group bacterium | reverse complement strand
TAAAAATATGTTAAGAGAACCAAGTATATTTGAATGCACGATTATTGACAGAAAAAAAGTGGCTGAAAATACCACGGAAGTTTCTTTTCGGGTAAATGAGGAGCTGTTTGCTTTTGAACCAGGTCAATATATTCGTCTAACAATACAAAGTTTAAAGGAAAGTGTTTCTGGGGGAAATACGCGAGATTTTACCATTGCATCTTCACCCAGTGAAAAAGGTGTTATTAGGATTACTTTTAGGAATTCGGAGAGTGCATTTAAGAAAAGTCTTTTGAGCATGTCAATGGGATCTAATGTGCAAGCCCAAGGTCCGCTAGGAATTTTTACTTTGCCTGAGGGCGTAGAGGTTCCAATTGTCTTTGTTGCTGGAGGGGTAGGTGTCACGCCTGCCTTAAGTATGCTTAGGTTTATTAATGATAATAAAACCGGTCATAATATTCAGATTATTTACGCAAATTCAAGTCGAGATAAGGCTGCGCATATTGATGAAATGCTAGGAATAGCTAAGAATAATTCTGGTGTAAGAATTGTGGAGAGAGTTGGAAGGGTAAATGTTGAGTTTATTGGCGAAAATGTTGATTATACGGATGAGACATTATGGTATCTTTGTGGTGTGCCTGAGATGACTGTTGCGTTGATGCGAGATATCCCAAATGTTCTTGATGTATCTCAGGATAATATTAGAATTGAGGAGTATGTCGGGTATGATAAGAATAGGGTGGATTACAGAGCATATCCTCCTGTGAATAGTGACTTTAAGGAGATGTCTTTTGAGGAGAGTTTGAGTGATAAAGAGTTGATTAAGTCATTATTTGACGCAGTGGGAGAGGGTGCACTTATCGCAATTACAGATACTCAAGGAAGTATTCAGTATGTAAATGATAAATTTATTGAAATTTCGGGATATTCCAAGGATGAATTAATAGGGCAGAATCATAGGATAATAAAGTCAGGAGCTCATCCTCCAGTGTTTTATGATGAACTATGGAGAACAATATCATCTGGTGATATTTGGAGAGGTGAGTTAAAAAATAGAGCTAAAGACGGCTCGTTTTATTGGGTGGATTCAACTATTACTCCGATATTTGATAAGAATAGTAAGGTCAAGCAATATCTGGCAGTAAGGTTCTTAATAACCGATAAAAAACAGTTAGAGGAAAGTGAAAGAGCAATGACGAGTCTTCTGGAAGATATTGATAGTGACAAGAAGCGTTTGGAAGTTGTGAGTGAGAGACTGAGCTTGGCAACGGAGTCAGCTTCAATTGGTGTTTGGGAATGGGACATTAAAAAAGATGTCTTTATGTGGGATGAACAAATGTGTAACCTGTATGGAATGAAGAAAAAAGGCTTTAGGGGTAGGTATAGCACATGGAAGAAATGTGTTCACCCTGATGATATTGAGAGATTGGATGCTGAGGTTGAAGATGCAGTTAAGGGTGTGAGGAGTCTACATTCTATTTTTAGGGTCATTTGGCCAAATGAATCTGTTCATTATCTTGCTGTTCGTGCATTAATTAGTGATGAAAAAGGCGGTGAATCAGGTAAGATGATAGGAGTTAGCTGGGACGTTACTATCGAGCAGGAAATTGATAAAGCAAAAACCGAATTCGTATCTTTGGCATCTCATCAACTTAGAACACCGTTGTCTTCTATGGGGTGGAATGCTCAGATGCTACTTGCTGGTGATGCTGGTGAATTAACTGAGGAGCAAAAGGAATTTATTGAAGAAATTTACGGAAGTAGTCAGATAATGAATAATTTAGTGAATGCACTTCTTAATACCTCAAGAATTGACTTAGGGACATTCTCAATTGAGCCCGAGGATATTAATTTTGAGGAAATTGCAAGGAGTGTTTTGAAGGAACTTGAGCCTCAAATTAAGGAGAAGAAGCAGAATTTGGAGGAGAACTTTGAAAAACTCCCGTTGATTTCAGCTGACCCTCAGCTTCTTAGGATTGTGTTTCAAAACTTGCTCTCAAATGCAATAAAATATACCCCAGAAGATGGAAAGATTGGAGTTAGTATTTCCAAGAAAGACAATGATGTTTTGATTGTGATTTCTGATACTGGATATGGAATTCCAAAGAAACAGCAGCAGAAAATATTTAGCAAATTATTTAGAGCTGAGAATATTATTAGTAAGGATGTGGAAGGAACAGGGTTGGGGTTGTATATTGTGAAAGCAATTATTGATGTGTCAGGTGGCAAGATTTGGTTTGAATCAGAGGAGAATAAAGGAGCAACTTTTTATGTAACAATTCCGCTCTCGGGGATGAAGAAGAAGGATGGAAATAAAGGATTGAGCTAAATTTTGATATTTTCCAATATTTAAATTATGTTGTATAATATTAATATCTAATTAATTGATTAATTTTAAAAAAAGTATGATTGAGGAGTTGATTAACAAAGCCAAAGATTCTTTGGTAACAACCCTAAAAGGGGTAGATGAAATTTATGACACGTTGTTTGACATAGTAAAGGGAAATGTTGTTGACATTCTAAAAGGGACTGGTGACATCACAGCAGCAGGAGCAGATTCGATTGTGAAAATCGCAAGCAGTCTGATTGGTGGAGTTGCTGAAGTTGGGGGTGAAGCAGTGAAGAGTGCTGAAAAAGTTGTTATGGGAACAATTACAGGTGCAATGGAAGCAGGTATGGACACCGTAAATCTAGTTAAGGATTCTGTGCGTGGAGTAATTAAGGGTACTAGTGAAGTTGGTGGTGATATTGGTCAGGCTGCTGTTGGAGCGGTTCAAGGAGTGATTAAGTCAGCTGGTGATTTGGGCGTAAGTACTGAAGAAGCATTGGAAAAAGCTGTTACTGGAGCAATTGACGCAGCTGGAGATATTAGCGAAGAAGCAGTTGAGGCAGTAACTGAGGCTCTTGAGGCTGGAGTTGAGGGTGCAAAGGATGTTATCAAGAAACCATTTGAAAAATAGAAATAACATGTTTTAAATAAGACTCTGCTGAGTCTGAAATATAGTTATCTCCAAAAAAGTACCTGAATCTAGGTACTTTTTTGATTCCCATAGAAGTAGACATAACAAAATGAATAATTATGAATGAGATAGAAATTTAGTTAATTTCTGTTGACTTTAGTGGATTCTATGATATAATTTCACTCAAGTTATGGTTTAAGTAGTTTTTTGAAAAAAATAACAAGGAGTGATTGATGAAGATTTTTACTATTCTAGACAATAATGTAATGCCTCGTGCATTAATAGAGAGTTATGATGGTCAGAGATATATCGCCGTAGGTAGTGGAAGGACAACAGGTGCATTGCTTATTTCTGATAAATTTAGTAATGACATTGAAGTTGAAAGCGGTGAGATTGCAAGAGGAGATAATGAATGCTTCCAACTGATTCCTGAGGAAAACAAGAATCATGAAGAGTGTATTATTGTGGTGAAGATTACAGCTAGTTCATCTCGGGGAAATGATTTCAAGGGTGATGTCGTTGGTTCTTTTAATGATGACCCTGTCTACGATCAATTTCCAGGTGAAATAATTCGTCATGGATATTCATATGTTGGAAGTGTTAAAGTGACGCATATCATCGCAACAATTCCTAAGGATGAAATTTTTACATTGAGTCGAGATCGATTCCATGAGGATGTAAGGTTTTACTCTTTTGACGGAGAGAAGATTGTTGCTAAAAAAGCAGAATTAATGCAAAGCTAGAGGAGAAGAAAATGAGTTGCCTGAAGAGTCATCACGAAGATAAAAGATTGGTAGATGGTTGTCAAAATATCGCAGTGGATTGTATGACGTATTGGTGGGGAGTGGCTGGATGTATTTCATGCGCTGTCTTGCTGATTGTGGCATTTATGATGTTTAGTTAGAATAAAGTTCTAACACGAAAATATGTTAAATCTCAGATTGTAAAATCAATCTGAGATTTTTTTGTTTTAAAATGGTATAATTAGGAATAATAATTAATAATAAAAAATATGAAAAGAAAAAATCTTTTTATTGCACTTGTTGCGATTTTCGGAGTGCTTTTTTCCGTAGATGCGGCGATGGCTAAAATGAGCTTTAGCGATTATCAAATGTCATCTCCTGGGACTCAGAAGGTATTGAGACTTCCTGAAGCGGCTAGGCATTCAAATGTAATTTCTTTGGGAGAATCAATTGATCCTCAGAGTGGAAAAATTGTTGAGGGTTATGCGATTATTCACAGAAAAGACGAGAAAGCAAAGCCTAATTGGGTGAAAGACAAAGCTCCAAAAGATGTTGACAGTACATGTTATGAGTTCTTAGCTAAGGGCACAAAATGGAAAACTTTGGAAGATTGGGTTGTGAATCCTAGCAATGTTGCTGGTTTGGATGAGAATTATGTTTTAGGTAATTTGGGAGTTGATATTTCAAAATGGGAAGCCGCTGCAGGAAGGGATATTCTAGGAAGCGGGTCAATGGACTATAATACAACAATTTCTGACCTAGGATCAATGGATTCAAGAAATGCTGTGTATTTTGCAAATATTGCTGATACAAATGCAATTGCCGTGACGTATATTTGGGGAATTTTTGGAGGAGCTCCAAGTAAGAGAATGTTGGTTGAATGGGATCAGGTTTATGATGATGTGAAGTTTGCTTGGTCATCAATAGGAAGCTTGACTGCGATGGACTTTGAGAGCATTGCTACTCATGAACTTGGTCATAGTGTTGGAATGGGAGATCTGTATGAATCTGGATGTGGTGAGCAAACAATGTATGGTTATGCTAGCGAAGGAGAAACTAAAAAAAGAACTTTAGAACCTGGAGATGTTCTTGGAATCAGTAGTCTTTATAGGTAGTGTAAATAATCGAGAAATTATCAAAAAATAAATACCCATTTAAATACCTATTTAAATGGGTATTTAAATTCAAGTAGACTTATTTTACGGTTATTTGATTTCAGGGTCAATAAGGTGTTTAATTAAGAAAGAGTTTAAATAATTTTTTTAAATAAAAATATGATCGAAGAATTTACTAGTTGGCTTGTGTATAGTATTTTAAATATACCAATTGGAAGTAGGGGCGCGGAGGTTGCTTCTTTTTTTATTGATGACAGTATTAAAATAATTTCCATGCTTGTTGTAATTGTTTTTTTGATGAGTTTTGTGAGGTATTATTTCCCAATTGCAAAACTTAGAGATTTTTTGGTGAGTCGAAAAATGTTTGGATTGGATTACTTTTTAGCAACAGTTTTTGGTGCAATGACTCCTTTTTGCTCTTGCTCATCCATTCCAATTTTCATTGGTTTTTTGGAGGCAAGAATTCCATTGGGAGTAACTCTTTCTTTTTTGATTACCTCACCGCTTGTTAATGAGGTGGCCCTGGCTCTTTTTGTTGGAAAGTTTGGTTGGAAGGTGGCAGCTATTTATGCTGCTTCAGGGATTTTGGTTGGGATGATTGGTGGATTTGTTTTGGGTAAGATGGGAATGGAGAAACATGTCATTGACTATGCAGACAAAAAGAATTTAAAAAAGTTTTCAAATGTTGATAATAGCGGTAGGTCATTGGCAGAAGTGATTCGACTGATTTCTCGTAGAGCTTATTTAACTACGAAAAAGATAATTCCATATGTGATAGTCGGTGTTGGGATGGGAGCTGTGATTCACGGGTATGTTCCAGAAGGGTTTTTTGAGAAATATATCTTTAGTCTTGGAGTGTGGGGTGTGCCACTTGTAGTTATTTTAGCGGTGCCACTATACTCCAATGCGAGCAGCGCTGTTCCAGTTCTGCAATCGTTAATCGTGAAAGGTGTTCCTTTTGGAACCGCAATGGCCTTTATGATGGCAACGGTAGGACTTTCTCTTCCTGAGGCGTTTATTCTGAGACGTGTAATGAAAACGCCATTATTAGCGGCATTTTTCTCAGTAGTGACCATGGGAATAATCATCATTGGATATCTGTTTAACTTTATTTTCTAGTCAGTTCAATGTGTCGTAGAATCATTGACAGAATATGTGAAGTGCACTAATTTTAGTGCATCGTTATTTGAAAAATATAAGTATATACAGGAGGGATTGAGTTATGAGCACTAAAGGAACAGAGCTTTTTATTGAGAAATTAATTGAAAATAGAAAATGTTTTGAGGCGTGGAATGAAATAGATGGTGCGAGTGAGTTGAACAGTGAGTGGGTGGACACTCAACTAATTAAGATTATTGAAGCTGTTGTAGCGGATCATAATCCTAATTGGGTATCTGAAATGGTAATGAGAATTACGGATAAGCGTAAAAATAATAAGTTTATTCTTGATACGTTGAGCGATCTATCAAGTAGACTCATTACGAGTTGCGATTTGGATCAAGCCAAGGAAATAGCAAAGTTTATTAATGAAAATGAAGCAGCTCTTTATGGGGATAGTGTCCAGAGTGAAGATGAAAGTTTCGTAAAGACTGTTACTGAATAAAAAGCAACAGTAAATCAATCACAAAAACCAAGGAATTATAATAATATCTTGGTTTTTTTATTTACAAACGCAATCTTTTGAGATTTGTTGCGTATAATAAGAGTACGTAGTTTGTAAAAGAATCGTAAATGCGTGATAATTAAAATATGCAAGACCATACAAAGAGTTCAGATGAAGAATTAGTAGGATTAGCTAAAAAGGATTCAGATGTTTTTGAGATTTTGGTTGCAAGGTATTGGGATAAGCTTTTCTTTTTTGTAAAAAGAATCTCGGGTTTTACTAATGAAGACATAGAAGATAGCTTGCAGGAAGTTTTTATTAAGGTGTATAAGTATCTTAATGACTTTGACAGTTCCTATAAATTTTCAACTTGGATCTATCAGATTGCGAGAAACACAGCCATTGATGAATCAAGAAGGAAAAAATCAAGACCAAGGGGGATTGATTTGGAAGAAGATGAACTTTTGAAGATTTTCAAATCATCAGTTGACGTTAGTAAAGAAATTGATGACAAAAATCAGTTGGAGAAAATTAAAAGTATCATCCATGACTTGCCACTGAGATATCGAGAAATTATGATTCTGAGATTTTTAGAGGAAAAGACTTATGATGAGATTATAGATATTGTAAGAAAGCCAAAAGGAACAGTAGCTTCCTTGGTAAGTAGGGGGCGAAAGATAATTCTCAAGGAAATGAAAAAGAAGAAAATTGTTTTAAATTAAATTTAAATATATGAACAAGGACTTAGTAAAAAAGATTGTAGAAAAAATAAAAGTAGAAGATATTAAACCTGAGTCTAGGTTTAGAATTTCTGCAAAGAACTATGCCTATTGGGTAGTATTGATTTTCATTGCTGTCATAGGGGCGTTGTTTTTTTCACTAGCACTGATGAATTTGATTGGCGTTGATTTTCTGTACTATTTTGGGTTCAAGAAAGTCGTTCATTTTCTAATGCTAACAGCCCCATATTTCTGGATTTTTCTTTCGATGGTCGCAGTTACCCTTGGAGTATTGTCTTTTAGGAAAACAAAAATGGGATATAGGGCAAACACCCTATTGGTTGTGTCTATGACAATCTTAGCTATTTCAATTCTAAGTGTTGTAATGCATTTTTCTAAGTTAGATAGTCGCTTTGAGAAAGGTGTTGCAAAAAGTTTTCCGAAGATGCATCAAGATTATATGAGTCCAAAGGAGGGGAAAATGTTTCAACCGGATAATGGCGTAATTGCTGGAAGGGTAGTTGATTTTAGTGATAAGTCGATTTTTATTCAAAACAGAAATAGCGATGTTTGGAGTGTGAATGTGAGCAGAAAAACTAAGATTCAGAAAGACCTTAAAGTTAAAAGAGGAATGAGAATAATTATTTTTGGCGAAAAATCAGGAAAGAATAGCTTTGATGCTAAAATAATCAAATCCTTTAATCCTGCAATGAAACAATCAATGAAGGGAAGTGATCTTAATTGTAGCAAGTGCAAACTTTAAACTTAATTTCCGTATAAATTAAGTGAGGGTATAAATTGAAATGCTAGCTTCAGTTGTTACCTATATTAATTAAAATAGTATGTTATAAAAAATGAATAAAAAAATTATAATTCCAGTCATTGCTCTTGTAGTGATTTCATCTGCAGCTCTTTATGGAGCTTCAAAGGTGAGCGCTGATGAAGTGTCTAAGTCTGACTCAATAGTCAACAGGATAGCAGAAAGATTTGGACTCAACAGGGATGAGGTTTCTGAGGCTTTCAAGGCTCATCGTGAGGAAAAGAAAGAATATAACATGGAGAAGAATCAAGAGAGAGTGGAAGAGAATCTTTCAAAATCTGTTAGTGCGGGGAAATTAACAGAAGATCAAAAGCAAAAAATAATTGAAAAGAAAAGAGAATTATTTGAAAGCAGGGGCGAGGAAGTCAAGGATAACTCAAATTTGACTCAAGAAGAAAGAATGGAGAGGATGAAGAATCACAAGGAAGAAATGAAAAAATGGGCAGAAGAAAATGGAATTGATTTGAGTTTTATGCAAAATAAAAAAGGGCAACATAAGAAAGGAAATCATTCTTGTCAGAAATAAGGCAAAAACAAAAAATCTCTTGTAGTAAAAGCAAGAGGTTTTTTGTGATAAAGTTGACTCTGCAATGACTCGGATATTGACGGCATAGGTGAAACATACTAGGCTTAAGTTGTTGTTATTTGAAAAAGAAACAAGTACATAAGGGGGATTCGGAATGAGCACCAAAGGAACTAAGATATTAATTGAGAGCTTGATTGAAAATAGAGAGTATTCAGCTGCATGGGATAGGATAACTATTGCGGATAATTTGGAAAAAGACTATGTAGATACTCAGTTGATTGAAATTATCACATATACCATTGAAGATTGTAGTCCTGGTTGGGTTTTTGCGATGGTAAAGGCATTTACGGATAAGCGTGAATATAGTGAGTTTATTCTCGCTAGCCTGAAAAAGTTGCTCGATACCTTTATTAAAATGAGACATATAGAAGAAGCTAATGAAGTTGCTGAATTCATTGACGAACATGAAAAAGAACTTTATGAGGGGGATTCCGACAGCACAGAAGAAGAATAACTGCTGAAAGAATGATCGCAAGAGCCAAGATGTCATAATGACAACTTGGTTTTTCTATTGACGAAAATATAAAAATATGCTTATATTGTTATATAGTTCGTTATATGATTATGTTTAGTAAAAAATTATAAGGGAGGTTCTGATGACTCTGGGAGATATGTTGATTGAACGGATTTGTGGTGGCTATAAGTTGAATGGTGAGTTATCCAATTGCAAGGAGTGTGAGTTAATTGGAGTTGAAAATAATCTTCTGGTCTTAGTCGGTACGGATGATTTTGAGGATTTTCGAGTGTGGTGCCAGGTGTTTGGAGCATTGGAAGCTGAGGAAGTTGAGGTGGTGTTCAGTTCCTTGAGGAATGAGTTGAACTCTCATCATGTAATATTTGTTTTTAATAGTATCAAGTACGCAGTCTTTATTAATAAGGAAAAAGACAAGCCTCGTGTGTTTGATATTACCTTGGGATCAAAAAAACTGCCCGCCGAATTTCTAACTATTGCACGGTAAGAATGTGAAGTGAAAAAAATAAATAACGAGAGGATTGAAATCAATCCCCTCGTTATTTTGACTTTAATTTGATTTAGGTGTAGGATGATGTGTGTGTTGAATTTATGGTTTTTTAAAAGAAGGAGAGAGTGAAATGAAAAAGTTTTTGTGTGTCGTGATTGCCTTATGTGTTCTTGCTGGAAGCTCAGGGGCAGCTTTGGCTCAGTCTAAATGTGAAGAGCAATTGAATGAATGTGCTACTTTAGGTATGTCTACTGCTTTAGAGGCTGGTATGATTATCGAAGAGTTAAATAGGCAAAACCAAGAGCTTGAAGCAGCGCTTAAGAAGTCCTTGGCGCAAAGCATTATATTGATTATGATGGTGGAAGAACTGAAGAGTGGTGGTGATTGTAAGGATATGTTATTGAAAGATGACGGACCGAAATCATGATCACGTCTTCTTGCTAATGTTTAAATCTGATTTACTAAATAGTAAGTCAGATTTTTTATTACTAAAAAATGAAAGTGTTGACGAGTTGGGGAGTGTGGGGTAAAATAATAGTAAGGTGTGTGAAAGTGGGGAGAAGTGGTGAATTAGTTAATTTAAGATTCAAATGTTTATTGGAGAATATCAGCATTCAATAGATTCAAAGAGAAGGATGGCGATGCCTTCCAAGTTTCGTGGTGAATTGGGTGAAAAGGTTGTTGTTACACGCGGATTGGACAAGTGCTTATTCGTGTATCCAATGAAAAATTGGGAGGAATTAGCAGAAAAACTAGGAAATCTTCCAATGGGAGAAGCGAGTACTAGAAGTTTTGTAAGGTTAATGCTATCTGGAGCTGTTGATACTGAAATTGATAAACAAGGAAGAATTTTGATTCCAGACTACTTGAAGGATTATGCTGGATTGGATAAAAATGTTATTGTAGCAGGGCTTTTCAATCGTTTAGAAATCTGGAGTGATGATTCTTGGGATAAATACAAAAAGAAAGCAGAGGAAAATAATGATGAAATTGCAGAGCAATTAGGAAAGTTAGGGATTTATTAGTTTTAAGCAATAGATATGACAATTCATAAGACGGTTTTACTGAAGGAGGCAGTGGATAATTTAAATTTAAAAGAAGGAATGACTGTTGTTGACGCAACATTAGGTGGTGGTGGACATAGTTTAAATATTTTAAAAACAATATCATCAACAGGGAAATTAATAGCCATAGATAGGGATCAAAAGGCAATCGATAGATTTAAAAAGAATACAGATGAGCTAGGTCTCAATTATGAAAATTTAATTCCAGTTAAAAGTAATTTTTCTGATATTGATAAGGTTTTAGATGATTTAAAAATTGAAAAAGTGAATGCTATTTTAGCGGATTTTGGATTATCCTCTGACCAATTGGACAACACTAATCGGGGGTTTAGTTTTAGAGGTGATTCAGAGCTGGACATGAGAATGGATCAAAGTCAGGAACTAACAGCTGCTGACATTGTGAATACTTATTCCGAGGAAAGATTGTGGAAGATTATCAGAATACTCGGTGATGAAAAGTATGCCAGAAGGATTTCTAAAGAAATAGTGGAAAAAAGAGATGAAGGAGTGATAAAAACAACTAACGAATTGGTTGAGATTATAGAGAAAGTAATTCCTGAAAGAGAGAAAAGAAAAAAAACTCACTGTGCTACTAAAACTTTTCAGGCGATTAGAATGGAGGTTAATAAGGAGTTGGAAAGTATTACAAGTTTTGTAGAAAAATCAATAGAAAGATTGAAGTCAGGCGGTCGGCTAGCTGTAATATCATTTCATTCTGGAGAGGATCGGATAGTGAAAAGTATTTTCAAAGAAAGTGCAAAAGGGTGTGAATGCCCAGTTGCTTTCCCGGTGTGCATTTGTGGTAAAAGTCCAGATGTGAAAATAATTTCAAAAAAACCAATTATGCCTAGTCAGGAAGAGGTGGATGAAAATCCAAGATCAAGAAGTGCAAAATTAAGAATAATCGAAAAGATTTAAAATAAAAATAAAAAAATACAGGGGGTTTGAAAGATATGAATATAATTTCAAACAATAACTATTCTAAATGGAGGGGGAAAAAGATAGTTGAGAAGAAGAGAAGTGAAAATACAATGGAAGAAATAAAGAGTAGAATTCCTCATTTGAGTGGTTTTGCGAATATTAATGTTATAATGATAGTTGTTTTTGCAGCCATCGGTTCTTTCTATGTGTATTCAATGAATGGTAGTGCTATGCAAGGATATAAGATAAAAGAAATTGAAAAAGAAATCGAAGAACTTAAGGGGGAAGAGGATAAATTGATGATTCGTGAAGCTGAATTGAATTCTTTGTATAGACTTGAAGAGGAAGGGCGAAATCTTGATATGCACGAAGTCGGGGATGTGATATACGTAAGAGAAGATAATCCTGTTGCTCTGAGATAAATCTGGTGGTGAAGAGTTTAAAATTATGGTAGGGTGGAAATAATATGTATAGGAGTGGAAAGAAAAAAGGTAAAAATCAATCAGCAACATTAGGAAATCGACAATCGAAGGATTGGAGGATTTATGTGTTGCTTTTTTCTATTTTTGCGATATTTTTTCTAATCGTGATTAGATTGTACTTTTTGCAAATAGTTTCTAACGAGAAATATGAGCTAATTGCTGATGGTCAGTACAAGATTTTCAAGAAATTAATTCCTGATAGGGGGAATGTGTTTCTTAAAAATCATAGCAAAAAATATCCATTAGCCATTAATCGCGAGTTAGATATGGTGTATGTTGTGCCTCGTGAGGTAGATAATCCAGATATGGTGATTGAGAAGGTGGGTCCTATTTTGGAGCTGGATAGTGAATATATATCAAGAAAGATTTCCGATAAGAATGATGTTTTTCCACTGTTTCTTTTAATATTTTCTCAATCTCATATTGAACAGTATACTCAATTGTTAGCACCAAATCTGTTCCGTTCTGAGCTGGTTGAAAATCCCTTTCAGCCAATGAAATCCATCGCCCTCCAGCATCTCTTTCTTGACTCAGCGCTCCAGCTCTACCTTTCAAGTCATCCTCCCAATAAGATTCCAATCCGTAACGACCAGCAAGTTTATCGCCGTCAGAACCAACAAATCCAATAATATGCGAAGCAAGTTTTCCAGCTGGATAATATCTAAAACTCTCTGACATAAAATGAACACCTTTCAATTCCAATTCTTTCAATCTATTTACATTATCCTCATTTACCTTCCT
>JBHPHA010000027.1:0-13626 GCA_042569905.1 Patescibacteria group bacterium | reverse complement strand
ATATAAAAGTTTATAGGAAACTAAGATACAAAAAAAACGGATACACCATTACGGGTATCCGTTTTACTTTTTCACACCATCTTTTAAGTTTATGGAGCTGTTGCAGTTGAAGCTCCCTTTTTGCTTTTAGTGGGCGTAGGTATACTAGCCACACTAGGAATATTCTTCCGAAACGGATGTCTTAGAGATTGTCCAAATCTATAGACAGCGTAACAAAATGACGCAACAGCCAACAATATCCAAAATAACATACACCACATCCACCGCAATGGCCAGAACAAGCTCACTGCTACAAAATAAGCAACGGGGTTTAAGGATTTCACAGGCGGGAAAAAAGTCACTTTCAATTTTCCATCTGCAATGTTCCAAAAATCATAGAAGGTAAGAGGACATACTATGATTAAAATCAATAATGACATATTTCCCCTCTCAGATATATGCACATACTTCACCTCTCGTCCAACACTACCAAGGTTGTCGCCGTAAATACTAAAAACTTTAGCAATACTACGCAAAACCCAGGCCTGAACCAGACCAAAAGAAATCCACAAAATCAGCCATCCACTGTTGTATCCCCAAAATGCAGAATCAAGTCCAAACATACACAACCTCTCTTGTTTTAAGTTTGATATAAAAAATATTTCAATGTACTATTCCTGATTATTCAGTTTAGCACATTTTAACACTTTTGTCAACAGATTCTTGGAATTAATTTGCCTCTTGGTATTTCAACAGGACGCATCCCACCAAGCTCATTTTCCACAAAAACACCCTCTCCCTTATGAGCTTTTCCAATAATCTTCGCTTCTTTATTGTATTTTTTTAGTATTTCCAAAACTTTTTCAACATCTTCCTCAGAGACTGAAGCGATAAATCGCCCTTCTGAAGCTAGTGAAAAAATATCAATCCCAAGCAACTCAGAAACTGCCACAACCTCTTTTTTATATGGTAAATCTTTTTCACTAAGAATAACTTTCACATTTGATTTTTCAGCCATCTCAACCAAATTAGCCGCCACTCCTCCTCGAGTAGGATCCTTACAAGCACTCAAATATTTTCCCACCTCTTCCAATTCCTGATTAAGATGTTTACAATCACTTTTAATTTTTGTCTTGTAGTTGAATCTAGACGCCAGAAGAGTCACCGCATGCTCGCCCAAATCACCAGAAGTGATGATCAAATCCCCCTCCTGAATACCGCCATTTTCAATTACTTCATCAACCAAGCCAACTCCTGCTGTTGTAATTTCAATCTTATCAATTTTCCCCTTCCCGGTAACCTTCGTATCCCCTGTAACAACTGGAATCCCAGACGCTTTTGAAACCTCATCAATCGATTTTATAATCTTTTCAAAATCACTCTTAGAATACCCCTCCTCCATCACTATGCTCAATGAGATACCAATTGGCTTTGCCCCCATTACTGCCAAATCATTAATTGTCCCACACATCGCAATCTTTCCAATATTCCCTCCTGGGAAAAATACTGGGTCAACAATAAATGCATCAGTTGTAAAAACTAAATTTTTGCCTCCACCCAAATCAAAAGTAGCCGCATCATCTTCGCAATTTTTCCACTCTCCAGTAAAATTTAAAACGCTCCTAATATCAGAAATTATCTCTGATGATTTCTGCCCTCCTCCTCCATGATCCAATTCTATTTTCTTTTCCATTTTATTCATATCTTATATCAAAAAGTTTTATTATATACTCAATTATATACCTTTCAAGGAATAAATCCATAAAAAAAATTGGAATAAGTCTTTACTTATTCCAATTCATATAAACACTTCCGCTTAATCTTCAATCTTACAGTAATCTTTCGGAAGATTCTCCTCTACTTTCTCAGAAAAAAAACTTTCACAAATACCGCCCATAATTCGATTAAAAATCTCACGAGTCTCTATCTGAGCTCCACCAAATAAATCGTTTAAATATATCAAGAGAACGCGCTCATCAATCTGACTAATTCTATCAATCACCCGATTACTTTGCAGCAAATCTCGTTCTCCTGATATAACTACCTTACAAGAACCTGTAATAAATCGCGTAACATTGTTATAAATACAATCCAAAAGATACGTTGAAATAAAAATCCCTGCCATACACGGCTGATTTCCTCCATCCCGAACGATACTTTCAGCAAAAAGCCAATTGGACACATCTCTGTCTTCTTTTCCTAAATAGTGATACCCATCAGATACCATTCCTGCCAAATTCGCAGTAATGCAGTCCTCCACAACATCCCAAAAGTCTTCAATTTCCCTATCCAACAATCTTGCGATCTTTTGATCAAAAAGCCTGCAAGAAGTTTCGTAGGCCAAATAATGATCTCTAGTTACTGCTGTATTTGTAAAAATAACCACGACCCGCCTCCTAATATGATTTATCAATAGAAATAAAACGAACTAGCAACTCAGAACAATTAATTATACTAAATTATAGTTAATTTGTCAACCCTTTTTCCCATACTCCCTATCTCAACTATCATTATGTCTATAAGCAACATTGCACGCACCCTCCACAGAAACCATACACGGACCCGTTGGATTTTCAGAAGTACAAGCACGCCCAAACATTGGACAGTCTTTTGGAGTCTTTAGTCCTCGAATAACTTCTCCACAAACACAGCCAGCAGGCTCTCCGGATTTTGAAAAATCAATTTTATCTAAAATATCCTTATACTTTTTCTTAGCATCAAATTCTTCAAACTCTTTTCGAATATCCAACCCAGATCCAGGAATCACACCAAACCCCCTCCAATCACCATCTCCGATTTCAAAAACATCAAAAATCATTTCCCTTGCCACAGGATTTCCACCTTTTTTCACAGCTCGAACGTATTGATTTTCAACCTCACCTCTTTTTTCCTTAATTTGTAAAAGAAGCATCAATATCCCCTCCAAAACATCCCTCGCCTCAAATCCAGTAATCACCTGAGGAATATCCCCTAAAAACTCATACGCGTCACTTCCAATAATCACACTCACGTGCCCTGGGTCAATAAACCCATCAATCCTAATTTCACCCATATCAAGCAAGGCCCTCATTGCTGGCAAAAAAAGCTTATGAGTTGAGTAAACTGTCAATCCGTTTTTGACAGCATACGACGTCATCGGAGTAGTAGTCTCAAATCCAAGACCAAAAAATACCAAGTCGGGATATTCCTTCTTTCGCTCCAATGCATCTTCAGTAGAGTACACATCAAAAACCTTTGCTCCATTTTCACGAGCATCATTCAAGCTCCCAAAGCGCCCTGGTACTCGCATCAAATCACCATACACAGCCACAGGAACTCCCGCCAATGCCAAATTAACAATCGCATCAATATCTTTCTGTGCAGTCACACATACAGGACACCCTGGTCCAGTAATTAAATTAATATTATCAGGCAGTACATCTCTAATTCCACATCTACTAATCGCTTGAGTATGCGTCCCGCAAACCTCCATTAAATTTACACTATCACCAATCTCCGCTGCTACCTTTTTAATTTTTTCTAATATTTTTTTCATTTTTATTTTAAATACTCATCTATCTCAGACTTAACATCTTTATCTATTCTTTCAATTGCAAAGCCAGCATGAACAATGACAAAATCACCCTCGCTAACATCACCCACCAATGAAGCGTTTATATCTTTTTCAATGCCATCAAAATCAACAATTGCTCGTTGACCATTAATTGAAATTATCTTTCCTGGAATTGCTAAACACATATTTTTTAAATTTTATCCTCTTTATGATTTTTTAATTCTTTTTCTACGTACTCCCTTATTTCTCGCTTAAACTTATCCCTATCAAATCTCTTAGATATGCTTTGAATATACTCCGAATCGTAGTTTTCTTTCTCGAACCTCCTAATAGCCTCAATGATGCCTTCAGGAGTTTGCCTCTCAAAAAACACTCCAGTCTTTCCATCCTCCATATTCTCCACAATATCCCCTCCCTTATATGCAATCAATGGTATTCCGGAAGCCATCGCCTCAATAGCAACAATTCCAAAATCCTCTTCTTGAGGAAAAACAAACCCTCGACACTCCGCATAATATTTTGGCAAATCATCATCTTCAACTCTTCCTAAAAACTCAATATTTGGACCAGCAATCTTTTGAAGCCTCTTTATCTCTGGACCCCTTCCAATAATCTTCAATGGAAGCCCCAATTCATTAAAAGCTTTAATAGTAATATCAACTCGCTTGTACGCCAACAACCTCCCCACTATCAAGAAATAATCACCTTTCTTACTTTCATCCTTTTCAATATAGAATTTATCAATACTCACAGGAGGGTTAATTACAGTTGACTCTCTTTGATAATATTTACTAATTCTTTTTGCAACAAATTTAGAATTGGCAATCAACTTATCAATCCTATCCACGCTGACACGATCCCAAATTCTCAGATAACTCACAAAAAAAGGCACTAGCTTCTTTATAAAATCTGGAAAACTGAACTCTCTTGTATATTTCTGACAATCATCCCATGCATATCTCATCGGGGTGTGCATATAACAAACATGCAAAGTATCTGGACCAGTAATAATCCCCTTTGCATAACTAGAGGAATCTGACAAAACAACATCGTAGTCTGAAAAATCAAATTGCTCAACTGCAAGAGGCATTAACATTGGAAAAATCCTGTGACGCTTTTTTGCAAAAGGAAACTTCTGAAGAAATGAGGTATGAATTTTTTTGTCGCTAAAAAACCCGTGCATTAGTTTTTCATCATGCACAATGGTATAAATATGAGCATGCGGAAAAATCTCACAGAAACACTCCAAAACTCTTTCTGCTCCTCCATATTGAACTAGGTAATCGTGTACTAAAGCTATTTTCATAATATCTATATCATACCGCAAAATCAGCTTTTCCGAAATCTTGACAAAACTGCTTTATTTTGATACATTTACAAGTCATTAATTGACACCCAAAAAAAATTACTCAAAAAAAACATCAAGAGGTTTATTCATGGAGGGATTCACTCTATTAGCAGTCGCGGCTTTAACCGCGTATCCTGCAAAAAATAAAAACAGGAGTCCATTACTTTGGTTTGGATTAGGACTATTTTTCCCAATTATATCTCTCATCGTCATCTTCTTAATTGGAGACGGGGAATGAGAAAGATAATCGGAATATCTCTTGGATTTTTCTCCCTAGTTATGCTCATGGTAATTATTTACCAACACAGCATAGCTTAAAAAAATAAACACGCTTGACTCAACTGAGTCTGGCGTGTTTTCATTTACTCTAAATTATTCAATCTCCCAAGACTCCCTTTCACTTATGAGCACTTTTTTGATTTTCCTTACCATAGAAAGCATCCTTCCAATAAGTAATCCGGAAAGAAATATTAAACTGAAAGCGAATAACTGTTCACCTTCAAACCACTGCCGAAAAACCCATTGTTTCCCAACTTCAATTGTTACATAGAAAATGAGAATAATGATTCCAATTGTATCCAAGTGATACACGACCTTATTAGCCTCACTGCACCAATACATCTTAAATATTCTCCCAGCAACCCATCCAATTCCTAATCCAGCTATCATTCCTGCCAAAGCCAAAGGAATACCCATTTTCCCCACAATGACATCATAAGCAACAATACAAAGCATCACAAAAATAATCACACAAAAAAATATCAATCTTGCAAGTAATTTCCTGTCGACATGTGTTTTGACAATTTTTTTCTTTCTTTTTATATTTTCAATTCTCTTTTTAACCATAAAATTTTAAAGGATTCCTAAAATCGCTCTTTTATTTCTCCCTTAATTATATCGTCAATCTCATCAGGAAGCATGTCGCCTTCTGGATTGTGTTCGGTAGCCTCCCTATAAATAACTTCTTTTACCTTTTTTGCAGCAGTTTTCACCAACTCCCGCTTATCATCCTGAATCACCAAAGAACGCCCCGAATCACTTTCTCTAACATCAAAAATCTCACTCAAAATCACAATCAAAATTGCAACAATAAAAGTAAGAGCAAATAATAATATATATTTTTTCATTTTTTATTTTAATAATAATTTTACAGCACTTAATTATAATAACGCGAAAACGATTAAAGATCCATTGAAATTGTAATACCCTTGACTAAAAACAATTCAGATGCTATAATTTATCGATGTCATTTTTGCATCCAAATCAGCATACTTAAAAATCAAAAAAGGAGACGTATTATGTTTTCAGATTATTTACTGGCTTTTTTTAATATTCTACACAGATTTTCTCAAACAACATCACCTGAAAAGTTCACATGGATTATTTTAATTGCGAGTACACTACCTTTAGTTATGCTTACTTTCTATGAAATGTTCATGGTAAAAAAAGTAAGTATTGTACGAATTTCTGTACTTACATTTCTGTACTATATGCTCTCACTTGTCGTACTATCATCATTCATGAATCATACCACCAGACCATCCAAGCTATTTCTCCATAATAACGAAGAAGTTACTCGAGTATTTCAAGGAGATGAATTTATTTGGAATTCTGATTACGAAGCAATGGAGAGTAATATACTCCCTTATGAGAGAACTAATATGCAACTCACGACATTCTGTCAATCAACAAAATACATTGTCGAGATTGAGTTTGGAGGAACACCTGAGGAAATGCTCTCGGTATTCAAGAGATTCGAAATGCCTAAAACAATTCAAGGACTTCAGGCAGCCATAACATCAAAAGTAGATCTCTCTGGAGGCATGTGCGGAATAGAGAAAGACAATTTCAGCTCATTACTCCTGAATAGATTCGGCGAAAACATCCAAGTAAACTCTGTTCTCAAGGTGCATGATCCCGAGATTATCTACAAAAGAAGGATCTAAAAAAACAAAATTTCAAACTGCCCTCACCAAATAAGGTGAAGGTAGTTTTTTTTATTTCAATTTAAAAAACCTCTGGTTAAATTTAACCAGAGGTTTCAAAAAAATCTCGTTTGACCTATTTCAAGCTACCGATGTGCCAGACGGCTTTTTCAATCGCCGCATATTCGGGATTCAAAAGTGTAGTGACATAATCAGCGGAACAAACAATCACAATAGCCACCAAAATGACTGCAGTCACCATACCCATTACACAAAAAGTTTCATTTTTAAACTGTTCGTTACCCCTCCTTTCTTCCCGATCTCTTTTCTCCTCATCGCTCTGATTGCAATAATACTTAAACCTCCCAAAGGCAAACATACCTACATATATAAGAATGATGATATAAGAAAATAAAAAAATCAAGTTTAAGATTGCCTTAATTTTCACTTGCTTCACATAATACGGCGTCAGATTATCTGCCACCTCACCGAACCTGGAAACCAATTTATTGATTTCCGCCCAATTCTTATCCCCCATCCCATTTACCTTACTCACCTTAGATACAACCACATCGTTAATCTGAGGTGCGACCTTAGCCACACTCACATCAGGACTGTAATCTTCTGCGTACGATAAACTCGACAAGCCCCAGAAACCAAAAAACATCACCAAAATCATTGTGAAAAACATCTTTACATTTTTCATTACCTACTCCTTTTTCAAAATTAAGAGTTGAGTTGAAATAAATAGCTCTGTAAAATAACTTCGATGCCATATTCTAATATGACCAACTAAATCTCACATTAACACACAATGAGTGTGAGTCATCCGTTAATCATCTGCTCTACACTCTTGACAATCACCGAAGGAAATAATCCGGCTTCAGCATAAGGATTACTACACCGAGTTGCCAGGTGACCGAGACCCGCGGCTATTAGTTCTTTACTGGACATGTCTTTTATCAGCTTATTATATACTGCCACATCAACGCTAAAAGACGCATCGACAATGACATCATCCTTGCCAGTTATCTCACTATTGGAGACTTTTACCGTCTCCAATATGCTTACAACTGGAAAACTCATTTCCTCCCACTGATTATTACCCAAATCCAAAAAGATAGACCTCTTCTGTTCTTTGGAAAATTCAATCAATCTCGTTAATGTCTCTTGATCAATTACGCCTTTTACACGAACAGTCATGATATCTCTCCTTCTATTACCATTAAATATTTTGTCGCGCCGCGACCTTCTTTAAATCTGCTATTAATGATTCACATTACAAACCATCAATATTTTATTTTATCATGATATTTATAATTTGTCAATACTAAGAGCCTACGTTCTGACTCCAAGCCTAGCCTAGATACAGAAAGCCGAAATTCCAATAACCTCAGCTTTCTTATTTCAATCGCTAAACAATTCGGGATTAAATTAATACTCAAATTACTCATTAAATGCATTTGCGGCCTTCCATTCCCTCATCACTATATCAAATTTACTCTTCATATCACTCTCCAAGGCATCGTATCTATCACTGTAATATTTATTCTCAACGCTACTTCTGCATTGCTCATCAGCATCCTCATCAGCATAAATATCTAGCATAATATTTGCCTCCTCCTTCTTAAGTCGCATGAAACATTCGAAGTACTTATCACTAAAATTTGAAATGTCCTGAAGTTGCATTGAAATATTATCCATCTTATATTCAAATTCATCCAAGAATGCTTTGTGCCTATCAAGAGCATTGTCAAAATCAAATGAATTCTTAACAGAAAAATAATCTCCGCCTCCTATTTTCGCAATCTCTCGCAATTGATCCTCACTATCACCCCTCACATCAAAACCAATTACATTAGCAACTACTTTTAGATTTGACTTTTTTAATTTCTCTGCAATCTCACTTGGGTTGCCATCGCAAGTCTCTTGACCATCACTTACTAATATTATTGAATTATTATATTCACTCCCTGTGTATTTAGACAAGATTTCTCCTGCTCTTTCAAAAGAATCAGCAATCGGAGTCCACCCTGTTGGTCGTAGAGGATTAATCTTATTCCCAATTACAGTAGAGTCTGCCTCGCCTAAATAATAAACTTCCTCGATACCCTTGCAAGAGATACTTTTATCGCTAGAATTATTACTCCCCTTGTGCCCATAAACAATGATTGAAAGATTAACGTCGGTATCCTGCATTTGATCAACGAACTTCATTATTGAGTCCTTAGCAATATCAATCTTACTCCTACCGTCAACTAATCCTGCCATGCTACCTGAAGCATCAAAAATTAATACCGTATTATTCTGCTTACTTGGAATATCTTTTTTTTCAAAACTATCATTTCTCACAGAAAATTTACAGTCACTTAGCTCAGCTTTGTTTGCATTAAAGATATTTTCATATTGATCTTGACACGTTCCGTTATTTTCACTTTTCTCACTAACAGCCCGTTCATTTTCATGAGAACAACCCTGGAAAAGAAGAGCTGAAAAGATGACAAGCGCTATTTGTAAAATTTTAATATTATTTTTCATATACTATTTATTACTTGCATTAAGATAAATTAGGTTATTAGGTATTATTGATGCCTAACATCCATACGATTACGGCTCTCCTCAATAATCACGTCATCACCCTTATATTTCTTCGTTGTAGGGCTCTCATTCCAAAATTGATCATCATCACTATACGTCTTCGTTGTAGGGCCTTCGCTTATAACAATATCATCTATTTTATATACTGAAGTAGTTGGGCTTTTTTTGAAATATCCATAAGGACCTTCATAAGTTAAGGTAGTTGGAGATTTTTCCCACTTAACAACACCGTCGCTATAAGTTTTTGTTGTGGGACTTATATCCCAATCCTCGTCTTCACCGATAAATTCAATACTCGTTGGACTTTGAATCCATTTTCCTTTTTCATTTTCATATGATCGAGTCGTTGCAGTCTTTGTAGCATTGCTAATCACAGAACGATTCTGACCCAAAGCCTCCTCTTGAGATGAATATACTAAAAACATCACAGCAAGAATGAATACGGATATCATCCCAAAACTAATTAATTTTACTCCTATTTTCATTTTTTTATTTTAATTTTTAATAATTCATCATCTCAAAATACATTTATATCATACAATATTATTAAGATTCTTTAAAATGCATAGATTTCTTACCCTATAAGACTGCGCTATTTTCCATGATCAAAGTAAATTCGACACTCCACACACTGCTCTTCGCAAAACTCTTCAATTTCTTTTTTCATATCGCTCCAGAAATCATTTTTAGAAAAGTATATTTTTTCATATTCACACACCAACTCCGGATGCCTTTCTTGAAGCCACTTCTTCACACCTTGCCACATCAACCCTTTTACATTCAAGCTTTCAAACATATACAAATCAGTGCAATGCTTGGTCTTCAAGACAATCTCTTTCCAGTCTGTCAAAAAAGGTAAAATCGGACCAACAAAAACATAATTCCGAATTCCTTCTTTTTTCAATTCCTCAAGCGCTTTCACTCTCCTCTCAACTGACGAAGCTAGTGGTTCAATTTCTTTTCGAATCTCATCATTCAGAGTCGTGATTGTAATCCCCACTTCGCAATCCAAAAACTTTTTCAAAACATCAATATCCCTCAAAACCAAATCTGACTTAGTGTGAACTCCTAATCTTGGTTGCAAATTAACCAACTTCTCAAGAACCTTTCGAGTGAGTTGATATTTTCTCTCAATAGGCATATATGCATCTGTCACAGAAGAAATGAAAATGAGCTTGCCCTTGTATTTCTCACTCTTTTCTGGAACCAAATCAGCCGCATTAACTTTCACATCAACAAAACTACCCCAATCTTCATCCCCATGACCAGTAAACCTTTTCATAAACACCGCATAGCAATACACACAGCAGTGCATGCACCCCACATACGGATTCACAACAAAATCCGCATCTGGTAAATTTGATTTCGTAATAATCGACGACGCTTGAATTTCTCTAATTTTCATAATAAAAAAATAATATCACCTTATAGTGATATTATATCATTGTTTTAAAATCTGTGCCAAAATAAAAAAGAGCTAGGTGTACCAAATTAAGGTACTCCTAGCTCGTGAGATTATTTCAAGAAAGCTTTCTTTTATCTGTTTGTATATTGACGAATTCCGTCAATCACGGTAAATCGAATTACTCGCTCCTTTTGTCTCATCTCAGAATCAACTGAGATAACTGGAAGGAGATAATCTTCATCATCCTCGCAGATAGGCCTACCGTTGCCATCATCCACAAAGACACAATCTTGTTTGGGATTTTCGGTCACACTTCCGTCGTCCAAGACGAGGACATACTCCGTCTCCTCATCCAATGAAATACTCCCGTTGTCACCATTACCGACGTAAACACATAACTGACCTTCATCGTTAAACGTAAAATTATCCGTAGGATAAGTCCCTACTTCCGAATTAACCACATACAATTGAGGTCTTTTTGCCATCGTGACAACTGGGATGCCCTCATTGGTAATGGGCATGTAACACCGAAATTCGTCCGTATCATCCTCATCGGGAATTCCAATGATTCCGCAAGCATCCAAAATGACTTCCAGAGAAGTATCCTCGGGAAATCCCTGGGCGCATCCAAACGGGTCAACGGTAAACGGATATTCGGCCGCAATGACCATGGAGGGAAAAATAGAAAAAGTTACGGACAACAATACGATGATCATTTTTTTTGCGTTTCTCATTATGCATTTCTCCTTGTATATGCATTTTGCCTTAAAATAGGCTTTTAAAATAACTATTTCACATCAACTGAACTGGAAAACATCCACTTCAAATGATATTTAATAATAGCATACTTTAGCCATTTTGTCAATAGTGAGTAATCGTAAATAAAAACCCCTTCACTTTAAGCAAGAGGCACTTAATAATCTACAAAACAGGGCTCAAACAAGCCACAAAAACCACCTTATTTTACCATATAGCATTGAAGATTCCATTAGTTTTTTTATTTTAATTAAATACCTATTTAAATACACCTTTAAATAGGTATTTAATTTTTATCACCAATCAAATCAATTTCAATTTGATTCACGACTTTAACATTACTATTTTTCAATAATTCCACTATCCGACAATACTCACCATACAATTCTTCAGTCTCAGGTTCTTCAAAATCAAATTGAATTTGAAGATATTTGTCTTTTTTTACTTGCTTAAAAAACTTATCTTCATTAAAATCAGAAACTGGATAAAGATTTTCATTAAAATCAACAAATCCATAAATTGAAATATCTGACTCCTTCTTCAGCTCTTCAAGCAATCCCAAATCAAAAGTTTTCGATTCCACCACAAAAACAAAATATGCACCATCGTCATCATACAATCCAACCTCACAAAAATCAGTCGTCACCGTCGGCAATTCCCCCTCAATCAAATTCCCATCATTATCATAATTCCCACTTGTGCGCTCAATCTCAGAAACAGCCTTCCCATCTCTAATCAATAGTTCTCTAAATTTTCCTAAGTCTTTTTTGTTCATAGTTTCAACTTGATATAACAAATTAAACAAGTTATAATCCTAGTAACATTTTAACACAAACAAGGAGGATTTGATTATGCCACGAAAAGCACTACTAGTTTTGCTTTCAGCAATTGTTGGCGCATTGATTCTTACAATTCTGATATTTCAAGGAAATCTTCCACCAAAAGAAACGATCTATATTGGGGTTCCCGTTTTTGGATTCCTTGGAGCTCTGGCATGGTGGAAAGGATAGTCTTATTAAATCAAAATGAAAACCGAAACTCAAATGAGCTTCGGTTATTTTTTATCTCAAAATTTTCACCATTTTTTCAAGAAGAAAGATAAAAACCTCTCAACCAAGCCACAAAACCCACCTCACACTACTATATGTAGTTGTGTAGTTGTATAGTAGTGCTGTTTTTATCTTGGGATTTTCTGTGGATTTCCAGCATTATGTCATCTCGAGCGAAATGAAGTAAGGTACGAACGAAATGTAGTCGAGAGATCTCAACCTCTCTATTACTTGTCATCCTGAACTTGATTCAGGATCCCCTCATTCGAGCACGCGCTCCAATATATTTGAGATTCTGAAATGAGTTCGCAATGACAAATTGACCTAATTTTTACATTAAATTTCAACAAGAAAAATAAAACCCATCAATCAAGCCATAAAACCAACCTCGCACTACCATATGTAGTTGTGTAGTAGTGTTGGTTTTTGTGAAATGTGACCCGGCTGACCTTATAGATTATATTCAGGAATGCTAATTTCTATTGTTTTTGTTGGCATGGGTTTTTATTTAATTTTAGATAGTTTTATTATACCACCTTCGTCGTTTGTCATTCTGAACTTGATTCAGGATCCCTAGCAAATTACTGAGTTGCCCTATGTGAGATCAAATTATCATATGAAGTTAGTACAACTCTTTCAATTAAAATTCCATTTCCAATCTCATTAAAATTCAACTGCTCCTTATAAAATAATTCAAATGTTCGATTGTTAATATTTCCAAAAAATTCACTGGTCTTATTTCTACCCTGATCTTCAATTTCAACCTCTTTAAATTTTCCGTCTAATGCTTTTTGCAACTTCTTAACATCCCTACTTGAATCATTTTCAATTAAAAAATAATGCGCCTCATTCCAAACAAAACTTTGCACATCCTCAATTTTATACATAATCAGCGGATTAGTTATTCTATATTCAATATTAGCGTCAATTGATAAATTATATGGAACAATACCTGAATTGTCTTCACGATAAGAATGCGCATTCATAAAGACTATTCTCTTTCTAATGTCCAC
>JBHPHA010000026.1:0-15579 GCA_042569905.1 Patescibacteria group bacterium | reverse complement strand
AAAAGCTGCTGCTGTCTGGGTTTTTATAATTTTTTTCTTTTCACAGGAAAATCTACTTACATTTGGAATTTTCTTTGCATTTATTGCAGTCATGAGGATCGCGAGCAACCTTTTTTCAGGAAAATACTCCGATATAGGTCACGAAAAGAGGGTGCTTAATTTTTCTTCAGGATTCTTATTCATAGCCACACTAGGGAAAATATTCACACCCGACCTAAAATTTGCACTATTCATAAATTCATTTGAAGCAATAGGAATGGCTTTAATTTTCCCATTTCTAGATGCTATGGCCTACCGTTTTCACAGAAAACAAAAAGACCTAGCTTTTTCAGTGGCACTCAATGAATGGCTCAATGATCTCGGTTCTTTTTTGACATGCATACTAATAGCTATTCTTCTTTTCATAGGAATACCATTACAGAAAGTGCTTATTATAGGACTAATTGGAATATTCATCCTATACGTGACACTAAACAAAAATATAGCTTTATCAAAAAAACTAAGCTGATTAAAAGAGAACTAGTCAGAGCCTAATCATCATGCCAATACCTCGCTATAAAGACTCCTACATTTTAAGCGGTTTATAGAAAAATTACTCCTAAAAATCTAATTCAATCTTTTTCTTTTTCTTACTTCTAGTCAAATCCCACAGCAAATCATAATCTATCCCCGTCATTTCCATTGAAAGAGTCCAGATTGTCTTAATGAAGGAAGTATTTTCTCCTGTTTCTAGACAGTGCGATCCCTTGGCGTTCAAAATCCCAACAATGTCTTTTTTGGAAAAATCACGATTTCTTTTGACTATATTAATCTTTTGAAGGGCTTCATAATATCTCAAAAAAGTATTATGAGCTGGAGCGACATCAAGAACCAAATCCTTGTTTTTAAATTTCTTCCCCAAAAAATGATTAGTATGGATGAGAACTCCATCATCAGAAGGATTAACAACATCAAAGTTCTTTCCAGAAGCATGTTCAATCACAACCATTTTCCCCGAAGAATCTGCAATAAAGAAGTTTTGCGGATTAGCAACTGGAACTTTTTTGAAAACTTTGAGAGCATCAGAAACACTTTCACAAGTCTCCGTAATCAGCTTCATTATATGCGTTGAAAAAACTCCAGAAGAAACATCCTTATGATACGCCTTAGTGAGACCAATAAACAAACCTCTTTCATTGATCGCATCAATGGGAGTGTAGCGAATCAATTTATTTACTTCTTTTTTAGTTTCTTCAGAAACGCCACCCTTCATGTTCGCATCAAAAGGAACTCCCATATCAGTGACGCCTACAAAAGAAAAAGCTTTTGGATTTTTGGTCTCAAATGTTTCAAAAACCTTTTCAGCTATTGGAGGAAAGTCATAGTTCCGACCCACAAAAAGTCTCTTGCCTTCCTTCACTCCGAAAACAGTACAAGCTCTTTTGTCATCGTGATAAACTTTCCGATCCTCCTGAGCAATAAATTTCCCAAAAATATTATCTTCACTAATTCCGCTTCCCTCGGAGATACCTCGCAACTCTTCCAGGAAACCAGGATAATATTTCCTGTAAATCTTCAATTGCTTTTTCAAAAGAAGTTTATCAGGGGAAATGAAATCATCATTAGATAAGCCCCGCTTCTTATATACTTCACCTTTCTAAACTCCAATTTCAAAAAAATCTCCCTTAAATTTTCTATTCTTCATATTCAAAAAAATTACCTACTTAAAAGTCTCTGCCAAGCTCCCCATCAAGAATCCAATCAATGTTGCTATTCCTCCTAGAAGCAAAATTCTAGAACCAACTTTCCACCACAAAACATTCGTATATCTGGAAACAAAAGAGCCTAGTAAAAACAATCCAAAAGCTGACAGTGTAATTGAGCACAATATTGCAAATGACATAGGCAAAAACACATACCCAACCAAAGGAACAAACCCACCTACAACATATGAAAGAAACATAATGACGCCAGAAAACAATTCTCCCTCTCTTTTGCCAGGAAATATTCCCAATTCTCTATACGACATCTCCCTAAGCATCAAGTCATTGTTTTTAGAAGCAAACTCCGCCATATCAGAAGCCAATTCCAAAGACCAACCACCTTTCTCATACATACCCTGAAGCTCAATCCTTTCTTCCTCGTTCAACTCCTCAACTTCCATCCTCTCCTCAGAAAGCTTTCTCTCCCCGATTTCCTTCACTGACTTGTTGGAAATATATGACCCCACTCCCATTGAAATTGACTCTACGGAGATAATAACCAATCCAGAAACAATCACTACAAATTGATCCCCTGTTGCAATTGCAATACCTGTGAGAGCCCCTAAAGTAGAAACTATTCCATCCTCAACACCAAAAATAATCTCCTTAGTATTATCAAAAAAACGAGATTCTTTATTATGTATAAAATCTACATATTTATCTTTCATTTATTTTTCACAACAAAAAATTATTTTTGAACTGGATTAAACCTCTTAAACCAATCACAAGCAAAGCACTTCTCATATGATCTCTTCTCCTCCCTATTATTAAACGTAAGACTAGAAATAAGCCAACATTCCTTTCCCATATCATTTTTATGCACAGCGCATTGCTTCTTACTCTCTTCGCTACATTTATTAAATTCCCAACAATTCTCACATTTATTATCTTCTTTTGTCATCTTCTTTTATTTTTATATTAATTTTTAGAATTTGAAATATTCCACAAAAAATCATACATCCCCTTCATACCCGAAACAATTTTAGGATGCCTAACTGAAACCAGAAAAGGAGGATTCCCAGAAAAGTGCACTATCATATCACCCACAATCCAAAACGATGCATTAAAATCACAACCCTCAGGAAGCTCCCTAACTTCAATACTTTGACCGCTCAACTTATCACTCTTAATTTCATCAAAAAAACCAAAAGGAACAATTGTCTTCGTCACGACACCCCTCTTGGCTTTTAATTTAGAAATATTTTCATTCACACTCTTAGAAAAAATCTTTTCATAATTCCCTTCTCCAGGAGTATCAATAGTGTAAATCACGGAATTCTTCTCAACATTAGAAAGCATCTTCTCAATAAACATAGCTATTGAGCTTTTTGTGTCATAAACCCTGGAAACTGGAAAGCTTGATTCACTATGGTAAACGTCTCCCAACAATTCATTCAGATTATTCGCAACATCAACCTTGTGTTTCAATATATTAGCAATCATTTTTGGAGATTCAATCCAATAATATGTAACACCTCTATACTTATGAGTCGTAATATACCCTTCTGTCTTCAGCTTATCAAGAATACTAATCGCGGTAGTCCTAGCAATATCGGATTTTTTAGCTATCTCAGAAGCCTTAGCTTCACCTAGCTGAGTAAGTGCAACATAGACCTTAATCTCATTAGGATTAAAGCCCAAACTCTTCAAATTGCTTTTTATTTCTCGTATCATTTTTATTTTGTTGTCGAAAATTATCGACAATTGTAATGCCTTATTACCTCTACCTAAAAGAAAAAACGCACTTTGCGTAAAATTAGTACAATAATCATCGCACACTTTATGTTTATATTATAGTATTTAATCAGAACATTAACAATATCTAGCCCCACTTGTCATCCCGGAAAGTATAATTTCTTAAGCGAAGAATGAGCTTAAAGAAATTAACTTATCCGGGATCCAGGATTTCATTCAAGAAAACAAAGGTCATAAACCTGAATAATACCATCCAATCACCTCAACAAGGAGAATATTATGTCATCAATCTGCATTTACCCTGCCAGCTTCTGCCCGCCAACATTTGGGCATCTGCACACTGCCAAAAAAGCAGCTGATATCTTCGGTGAAATTCAATTGGTTTGTTCGGAAAATCCAGACAAGCACAACAAATGGTTTTCACCTGAGGAATGCGTTGAGTTCTGGAAAACATATGACCTTCCAGAAAGCATTTCTGTACTCACCATCAAAGAAGCCAGGAAGAGAATAAAAGACACCTCGGATGTTTTAATGATTCGAGGAATCAGAAATGAAGATGATGCTGAATATGAAAAGAAGGTAATGTTTTACAACAAGGAGCATTTTGGAATCGAGAGGTATATGTACTTTATGAGTAGCAATGGCTTTCAGGAAATCTCTTCCTCAAAAGCAAGGAAAGCTGCTCAGAATCTCGAGCTGGAAAAAATGTCACATTTCGTTTCGCCACTGGTGACATCCAGACTTCTGGAAATTGCGCTGGGAGTAAAGAATATCTTCATGGTAGTCGGAAAGCCAGGATCTGGAAAATCAACTTTCCTCAGGCATATTTGCCAAGACCAAGAAAATCTTCACATCAACACTGACGAGTTCAGTCACACCCTCCGTCCACTTCTCAAAGAAGCCTTCGGAAATACTGACCTGGTCAAAATAGCACTGAATCAAAAGGATGAACTCAAAAAAGTCATTAAACAGCCATGGATGGAGCTGCTGAAAAATTCTCTTCGCGAGATTCCTGAAAATTCCAATGTCTTCATTGAAATCCCCTACGGACTTCAAGAAGACAAATCAATGTTTCGATTCATCGGCGGAAAAGTGATTCACGTTGGATGCGATGATGTAACCAATCGAGAGCGAATCATCAAAAGAGGAACTCCCGAACTACTTCCTTTTGCCGATGCAATACCAAACACTCAAGAGGCTTGGGAGATTGCAAAAGCAAACAAACTTAGTTTTACATCCATTAACACAGAGTGCTCTCAAAAAGAAACACTTCAGAAAGCTGATTTTTTCAAAAACTGGATCAAAAACAAGGAGAATCAATGGAAGACTTATTCGCCCGAGTGGTACTTGGACATCTAGTTGCGGACTACTTATTTCAAAACAATTGGATGGCTCTTCACAAATCCAAACCCGGATTAGAAGGATTCAAAAGGTGCATTGTTCACTGCACAATCTATGCAACCTGCATCAACCTTTTCATGTGGAGCCTCAGTCCTGTAGTTTTTCTAGTGGCGTTTCTGAGCCACTACCCCATCGATAGATACTCCCTAGCACAAAAATGGCTGGACTTCATCGGTGGCAGAAACTCCATGAATTCCTACAATTCAAACAAGGATTACAAGGAGATTCAAATTTCGTTTGATTGCATAGTCTACACAATGGCCGACAATACAATGCATATTGTCATCCTATGGCTAGCACTCAAATTCATCTGATCAAGGTATAATAAAAAACCGTAGAATAAATTTATTCTACGGTTTTATTTTTTCAAACCAGACGATACCTAGTCATCAAATCTTTTGATAATACAAAATTTCTTATCCAGTGCAGCAAAAATCTCTTTCACAGAAACACAAGCTTCTTTATTCCAAGATTCATATTTCGAATCAAGCACGGGTATCTTCTTTTTCTTAACTACACTCTTTTTTATTTCAGCTATTATCCAAAGATATGCAACAACGCTCAGAGCAACTAAAGTACTACCCATAACCATATAAGGAAAACTACTCAGCGCAAATGAATTCTGACTAATTTTATCACCAATATGCATTAACAATATCCACGCATAAAAAATGGCAACAATGGGAAGTACATAGTTAACTAGTGCACACACCAATGACATCATGATCATCCCGGGTACCTCGCAAATACTGATCGCATCAGGCTTATCATCCTCACTATCCATCCAAGTCAGAAACCTATACGACCACCCATCTTTACCTGTAGACTTCATATTCAAATGAACCGTCACAACTGCAATAATGCTGGACGAGGCAAGAAACAAGCACAACCCCCTCAACCAACTTTCACTCATATCTCCCACAAGAACACTAAATCCAGACACACAAACCCAGACACACAAACTTGCAAGCTTATTAATGTTCATCACGCACCTCCAAAAAAATATTAACAAACAAGCTCTACTCACAAAAACCAGGATTCAGATATTCCACATTGCCAAATGTTGAAAATAGTGCCTTAATTTTATCCCTAGGAACTTCAACAACTGTAATCCCAGTATTGTCATAGCTACAGGTTCCCAATCTATGAGATGTCACCACGCTAACCAGGGCTTTTTCTGCTTTCATCTCGACTTTCAAAAAAGGTCCACTGAGAATCGCATAAGACTTATCCCCACATTGCATCCTCCATGACTTAACATCACCAATAACAAAAATCTCCTTAGCCGCATCCAGAGAGATTACAATTCTCCCAATTTCATCAAAAGATCTGTCACCGCAATCTTTAGGCAATACTTTGAAATCTTCACGATTAAGCTCTTTTACCTTCCCAACTTCAACTCTGAAGCGACCATCTCCAAACTTAGAATGATTACAGATAACTTCCCCAGTTTCCACCTTATACGTATAGACTGGTCCAAATAACGACGCAAGTCGGCTCTTAGGCTTTCCATCATCAATAGGTTCAATAACCTCAACAATTCTTCCCTTACACAGAAAACAGAAATCATACTCACTTTCATCAGGCCCTGGACCGTACAGCTCCTCTGTATCAATGGGCTGTCTCTGACTTCCATATTTTCCATTCCACTCATCCAAAAAAACTTCCTGCCCAACTGCCAAAACCTTACGTGTCATTCCAGACCTTATCTTCATTTTTTCACCCTCTTTCATTGTTAACATTACCTGATTTCAACCGAGCAAGCCATTTCACCAAGAAACTAAATTACTCCCTAGATTAATACATTGTCAAAAAACTACTTCTCACGACTCCTAACACTACCATAAAACAAACCAACTCGTCAAGAAAATCCACCTCACCCCAACACACAACACTGTCATCGCGAGTAAAACAAAACGAGGAACGAATGAAGTCTAGAGATCTCAACCCAACAAAAACCATAAATTAAAATTATATTCCTCCTCCCCTTTTCAAAGGAGATGACCGAGGAGGAGTTCCTCCCTTAACTCCACAACCTTAAATCTCATTAAACATCCCAACTTCAAGCAGTCGCCCCCATTTGTCATCCCGGAAAGTATAATTTCTTGAGTGAAGCATGAACTCAAAGAAATTAACTTATCCGGGATCCATGATTTCACTAAGACACACAATACTCATATACCACCATTACCGCCCCCAACCCACTACTAATAACAAATAATTTCGATTAAAAAAAACCTTCGTTGATTATTTATCAACGAAGGTCCTACAACCTTCCTTATTTCCCTAATTTATAGGGATGCACACATTCATAATCTCCATATAGATTATACACACAATACGAACCTTTCTTATTTTTCAATATGAAACTAAGTTCATGACTATCCAGAAACCTCTTGTTTTCCGTCATAACATTCCCCGGATGTCCAGATTTCTCTCGATACTCCCCATATGAAATTTCCTCTCCTATGAAAAATCTTTTTGAAACATCAAAAGTTGTATTTTCTTTAATCTCCTGCACTTCACCCCTAGACTCCAACAGCTTTGTAACTATCCTTCGTTGGAAGTAGAAAGAATAAACATCCTCATTCTTCGTAACCTCATCAGGCAAATCACCAAAATCCCTACTACAAACACTCACCTCATCACAGATCCCACCATAAGCAATTGGAACAACAAAATCAACAACCTTGCAAGAAATAAATCTGACTTTATCCTTATTCATAATTCGAACTCCTTTTCTAAATTTTTTTTCAAGAACTACTCATCTATCCACTCAACTTAACAATTAATTCTATCATCATTGCAACAAGCTGTCAACGCATACGCGCTACTCCCAAATCTACTCCATACAAAAAAGAGACTCAGCAATGAGCCTCTTTTTCTATTCAAGACATCTAAAATCTATTCAGCACAACCTTCTCCAGCAGCATATCCAGTACTCCAACAAACCTGAAGATTGTAACCTCCAGTTGGTGCATCAAGATCAAGAACTTCCCCAGCGAAGTATAAGTTTTCAACCTTCCTTGATTGCATTGTTTTTGAATCAACCTCCTTCAATTCAACTCCTCCAGTGGTAATAATCGCGTGCTCAAATCCCAGCAATTCTTTAATATCAAATCTCATCTCCTTAAGTAAATGAGTCATTTTCTTACGCTCATCCTTACCAATAGTCCCGATATTTTTTTCAGGATCAATTCCAGACGCCTTCATGAAAAATCCTATCATTTTTCGAGGAAGTAAATCTGGCAGATAATTTTTGAAAGATTTGTTAATATTCTTCTCAAAATCTCTCTGCAATCTCTTCTCTAGCTGTGAAAATTCCAAAGCAGGCTTCAAATCTAATTCAATCGCCACAGCACCGTCCTTAAGAGCTTCACCAATCCTCTTACTTACATCAAGAACAATAGGACCGCTTAGCCCATAATGAGTAAACATCATTTCGCCAAATCTTGAATCCACTTTTTTTCCATCCTGAACAACATTGATTTGAACATTCTTCAAGCTAAGTCCTTGTAGGTCACCACCAATTCCATCTTTAGTTCTAACTGGAACCAAGGCTGGTTCTGCTTCCACAATACTGTGCCCCATTGAGGCTGCCCATTGATACCCATCCCCAGTAGAACCTGTCACAGGATATGATTTTCCACCTGTAGCTATAATATATTTATCTGCAACAATCTTTCCATCTTGAGTTTCAATATTATCAATACGTCCATTTTTCAGATTAAACTGAATAACTTTTTTTCCTGTATGTATTTTTACCGCACCTTCATTCATATAGTCACGAAGCGCCTTCAAAACATCCTTCGCTTCATCTGAAGATGGGAAAACTCTTCCACCCCTTTCAACCTTAGTCTCTACACCTCTCTCATTCAGAAAATCAATCATGTCAGAAAATCCAAAACGACTTAAGGCAGAATACAAAAACTTCCCTTTTTTTCCAAGTTTTTCAACAAACTGATTATTTTCACAATTTGCTTGAGTAACATTACATCGCCCTTTTCCAGTTATCAAAAGCTTTCTTCCCAATGTCGCGCTTTTCTCCAAAAGCAAAACTCTCGAACCAAGCTCAGCAGCTCTTCCTGCTGCAATCAATCCGGCAGGACCTCCGCCAATGACAACAACGTCAAATTTTTCTAAATCTTTTTCCATATTTTTATACAAACAAGTATCATACTTAATATTAAAACTATATCCTAATCTTTATTATACTAAAATAAAAATGGAATTCAAAAGACACTGCTAGTGAATTCCATTTGATTTGCAGACCAGTCGCCAATTTATCTGACTCGTCTACACTTCTCTCCATGGCCAAACTCCTCCCCTTGCTTCCGACTCAAGCCTATTGTTTCTAGCCTTAAGTTGAGCATTTTTAGCTTCAAGATCAGCGATTTTATCCCTCAGCCTTAAGATCTCCTTAGCAGAATATTCCACTCCATTTAAGTGCTCACAACTATCTACCTGGGGTCTATCCTCCATTCGAGATTCATTAGACATTCTACTACCTCCTTCACAAAAAAAGTTTTTGACACACTTTCAAATCTGCCAAACCAGCAGACACCTCACCATAACAATAAAAACTTATCCTGTCAATCAATTTACTTCATATTTAACTAAAAACTGGACCTTATTATCCTGAATTCCAAAAAATATCCAGCCTCCTGAGTTTCAGTAACGATAATAATTACTATTTAGGTAAATAAAAAAACGGATAAGATATATAATCTTATCCGTTACTACGCCTAATTACTAAGCTTTTTTATTTTTAGTTCGTCGTTTCTCCGGTCGTAATTGACATGTCTAATCCAAGATCACTCAGGGTCTTGGCAGTCAACAAGTTAATCAGGTTAGCTGCTTCATTTCCAGCAGCATCACCTCCAGGACCACTTCCGCCCATCTGAACTTCCGGAACCCATTTCTGTTTTCCGAACTCTCTAGCGAAATTCTCCAAAACATTCTCGTATGTTTCAAGCTTCTGGGCCAATGCACCATCAGCTTCAAGAACGAGACGCTTATAGGAAGCATCACCTTCACCACGAAGGATTTGCTCTTGTTTGTACTCGGCGGCAGTCAGTTTCTTCTGCTCCGCTTCCAACTTCTGCTGGGCAGCGACATCAACATTCCGTGTTGCATTAATTACAGCAACCTCCTTTGCCATTTCAGCATCAACAACGGCTCGTTGCTTTTCAACTTCCTTTTCATACTTAGCGGTCATAACATTAGCTTTACCCTGCTCTTCGGCAGTAATAGCATCTTGTTTAGCCCGTTCAGCATTGGCTTTGGCGGTGATAATAGCCATGGTTGCTTCACGTTTGGTAGCAATTTGAGCCAATGTCTTAGGCTCGAAATCCCAATCGGTAATCTGATAACCACTTACTGTGATACCATACTCTTTCAGGTCGCTGGGGAACTGCATTGGTAATCCGTCATCGCCATATTTAATTTCAGGGACGGTTTTCATTACTTTTTTACCAGTAGCTTCATCCTCTCGCTTAACCTCTTTCAGTTCCGTCATGAACTTTCCGTTAGCTACCTGTTGATGACTCCACTGAGTAAAAATCCCGCGTTTTGTTGCATAAGCTTCCTCAGAGGACATAAGCCCTGCGGTGAGGTTTTCAGCCTCCTCTGTCACAGCCTTCAACAACTTCTGTGCAACACCCACGTTTGATCGAAATGCCTTGTGGAGACTGACCATAGTCGGCTCGTCCCCCGGAAGGCTATATCGCGATTTACCGTAAATCCTACCATTACCACCGTCCTGATAACGGACAATAATACCTTTCTGGTCGATGGTTGCTTCGTCACCTTCGGCATCAGTTTTGTCGAAATCAAAGGTTACCACATCGTTATATTCTTCAATCGATCCAAACCCTTGGAAATACCAGCCGGGAGAGAACTTGACGTACAGCGTACCATTGATGTACTGAATCACCGTTCGGTGTCCCGCGTCATTGATACCAAACATTTTCGGAATCATGAGCAATTTTCCTCCATATCCATACCTCCTCCCCTTCGCAATCTTCAAGGGGAGGACCGAGGAGGGGTTTCTCAATTTTACACTTCAATAAAAAAAGCCTGAAGTATATTATACTCCAGACCCTTGAATGAAACGCAATTTGCGTTAGTCATCTTCCTCATCAAGAAACTTCTGCATTCTCATGTATCTCTGACCCTCATCAGACATGAGGAAATCCCCCTTTTCATAAGAACTTGCTCGAGTACTCCAATACTCATAGTTCTCAGCAGTTAATTCCACGGGATCACTTGGCACATAAGGGATAGTCTCATCATGGGCAGCAATGAACGAAAATGCGACAACAATTTCTATCACCGCAAAACCGAAAAATGGACCCCAAAAACTATGATGAAAAGCAAACCAAACCAACCACGCTCCCCATATAGACATAAAACAACTGATATACACGCCAACGCTTGAAGCTGTCACCATTGCAAAATAGCAAAATAGATAAGCACCAATGACTACAGCCAAGCCAATCTGCCACCATTTCATCGATAGAATGTATTGATCAACTATACTCCAGCAAAGCCAGAATACATCCGATTGAGTTACATCCTGAAACATCATGCTCTGAACCGCTGAAACTTTATTGCCAATCGCAGCTATGCAACTTTCCATTGTGCCCCAAACGTGATCAGAAATGTTTGCAGTGATTGCTTCTTGGTCCTGTGAGACTTTCTCGGTAATGCCTTTTTCCACTGTTCTAGTGTCTGTAGAAAAATTGGCAACATAAATGAAAAAAGTAACACACGCAATCGGAATAGCTAAATAAATAATGCTCAAAAAAAACTTACCCATAATAAACCCCCATAAGGTATTATTAGTAAAAAAATGGATTATCCATCTTTTATATTTCAAAAAACCATACTAAAGACTACCACATAGAGCAAAGATTGTCAATCCTTCTAGGTGAAATTAGTAAACACAGGTGAATTAAAATCCCTCGGGCTTTTTTCCTTGAGAATAAATCTCTCCTTTTCTAGCCTCTCCTTAGCCTTTTCCATCTCAGTTTCTCTTTCTTTATCTTTCGCATATAATTCTTTTTTGATTTTTTCCTCTACCTAATGAGTCAGCACATCATCAATAGAAATCAGTTCTTCACAATTTAGACATTTAACTTTTTGATTATTTTCACTCATAGCTTCTTTATCATTAACTATCTCAATTAAGATTATTTCTTCACCCTTTTCAGAGCAAAAAAGTGAATGTTATCTAATTAGGACGATCCTAGATATTTACTAATCACACACCCCACCAAATTAAATTACCATTTAAATAGGTATTTAATCCCAAACATCCTCTACTTGTCATCTCGAGCGGAGTTAAGCGAGGTACAAGTGAAACGTAGTCGAGAGATCTCACTCCAACGCACAACACCCTACCGTCGATTGTCATCTCGAGCGGATCCGCCTAGGCGGAGAGAAACGAGTGAAGTGAAGTCTAGAGATCTCACCCCAACAAAAACCACACGCCCCCAGTTGTCATCCTGGAAAGTACAATTTCTTAAGCGAAGAATGAGTTTAAAGAAATTAACTTATCCGGCAGTATGTTCGCCTCAGGAGAAGATCCATCCTCAATATTCACAGCAACCACTCAAAAATCAATTTTAAAAAAGGTACCCAACCCCCTTTATCTCCCCTCTTACTCTTGACAATGACATGATATTATGCTAAACTCTTATATATAATTTAGAGGAAGTTAATAGCTACTTAAACGGAGGAAAAGAAATGGCATGTGGAATATGTGGCTCAACGTCTGGTGTTTGTAATATCTCATTAGATCCAGCTTACAGAGTGTACTGCGACAGCGTGTGCGGGTCGTGCCTGTCAATAATGAACTCAAAATCGCATCTTGGTCCTCGTGCTTGTGTCGCTGAGACCAGGGCGGAAGTGAATGGCAGGAGCAACAAAAGATCCGCAGAAGAGGATTGGAGAAGTCGAATATAAATAAAGCTCAAAATTAAAAAAACTTAGTTAAGGTACAGTAACTACTCGATAAACATCGGGTAGTTTTTTTATTTCTTAAAAATTAATCAAATCCCGATTTGTCATCCCAAACAAAAAACGAATCAAAATATCTCACCCCAACGCACAACACTGTCATCCTGAACTTGTTTCAGGATCCCCAACAAAAACCATAAACTAAAGATTTTCAACATACCCCCATTGTCATCCCAAGCGAGGAACGAGTCAAAATATCTCACCCCAACGCACAACACGCCCCCATTGTCATCTCGAGCGGATCCGCCTAGGCGGAGAGGAACGAGTGAAGTGAAGTCGAGAGATCTCATCCTAACACCATCACTGCCATCCCAGCTTCAAACATTCACCCCTCCCCATTATCATCCCAGATTTCACTCACCCCAACAAAAACAATGCTACCAAAAAACGCTCCTTTCATTTCATCTCCTTCAATTGAGATTTATAAAGAAAAACCATTCACAAAAAACTAACTTCCTCCCCTTTTTAAAGGGGAGGATTGAGGAGGGGTTTCTTTCTTAAGTATGCAAATAAAAAAACTGCTTACCAGTTTGTAAGCAGTTTAGAACGGTGGTTTATTATAAACATATTCAGGAAAACATCCATTGGACTCATAGAAGCGTCCGATCTCTTCCCAATCTTCTTCATTCAAATGACTCAAAAAATCAATCAACTCCTCTTCTAGAGTCAGGTTGTATCGAAACCAAAAAAACTTTTCGACTTCCGTTTTTAAGCAGTTCCATTCTTTCAATCTTTTTCGAGCAATCTCCTCCAAGTCATCAGCATATTTTGATCTTGAACTCTTACCCTCCGACAGCCTTAGAAGAATTGACTCAATGTTCCTTCTTTTAACTTTTGAATCACATCCGACTTTCTTTGGATTACTATATCTCCTCCTCTTTTTTCTTTCCGATGGATAGACTCTCAAAAGCTTCCTATACCATTCGGGATTCCTGGTCTCCACTTGCCTTCTTCTACAGCCATCCTTATGCTTTTCCGGGTCAGGATGAGGAGCAAGCTTATATTCAAGCTTACTCGAAACCAATTCCAAGTGCATATTCCCAAACACCTAAGATAAATCTTCACACAAAACCTATCCTCCTTAATAAAATCTGATACACTTTCAATTCACCTCCAAAAAAAACTTCTTCAATACCAAGTAAATACCAATAAGGTGCATTTGTCAATTAAATATGTAATCTGTTGTTTATTTTAAAAGATAGTTGACTTCTTTTATTCCTTGTCCATGAGTTTCTCCTTTTATTTTTTAAAAACAAATAAGTGTTCGTGCATTATTAGTAAAAAGTTATATTCTTGGGATTTTGTTTTCCAAAATCCAGTTGCCTTGCAATTATGCTGCTGTTTAATTATATCCTCCTTCAATTGAAATCCTTGTTTCAAAAATCTATCCATTACCTTATAAGCAAGAGGTTGATACATTTTCTCCCTACGTGTGTCTCCCATTAAAATCGCGCAATATTTTCCCTTCCTCAATACACGATAAAGCTCTTTCGCTACTTTCTCCATTTCATCAGCGAAACCATCAATTGAGTGAATATTGGACAAATCATCCTCAATTTTTCCATCGCTATATTTAATTATATCAGCATAAGGTGGATGAGTAAGCACAAAATCAATTTCTTCATCCTTAATGAAATCTAAAGCCCTAGCATCACAAAGCTTAATTCTTTGCTTTGATTCATTACTAGAAACAAAATCCAAAGAACTCTCGGTTCTTTGGATTGCTTCATTATTCACATCTGTACAAGTAATATGCCTATCTAAAATCTTCGCCTCAATAGCGGTTGTTCCACCACCAATCATGCAATCAAGTAAATAATCCCTCTCTTTTGAATATCTTAAAATCAAATTCCTCACCACCTCAGGAGACCAATTCCCCCTCCAATCCGACTTATGAGTAGCCCACTTCCCTCGCCTTGGAAATGACCAAACCGTTGAACACTCTAACTCAAAATTTTCAGGGTGAAGTTTCATTTTTCAAAAAAATTACCTCTTATTAATTATTTTTCAAGCCTATTTCTTTTAAAATATCTGTAAATGCAACATATTCAATACTATGTTCCTTGTAAAAAGCCAAGCTATCTTGTAATTCTTTAGTTTGCTCATCTTTATCAAGAAGATCTCCAAAAGCAAACCCCTCGCGAGCTTCATACTCCTGGTATCCTACTAAAACTATTTGCAATGGCTTATCATACAACCTTGGCACCTCTCCGTACTTCAACGGCACTCCTAATATTTTTTCCCCTGCGGTCCCTGGAGTAGTCCAATTTCTACCCTTGACCTCATAAACAAAATCATCACACTCTAAATCAGGACTATACCTCTTGTCTCTCAATGAGCTCTTCTTAAGAGTAGTTTTTCTAACTTCTTTTCTTCCAAGTCGAATCAAAGCTTCCATAACAATACCTTCACAAAGACGTGTTGTCCATTGACCACCGCCATTTCCATCAATGATATTATTTCCCCATTCTTTCTCAATATTATTTGATTCTTTTAACTTTTTACCATCATTTGTATTTCTCAATGAAACATCTGTTATTCCTTCATAGCACCACTTAATAACTTCTGGATTGCCCAATAAATTCATTTTTTCTTTTTTCATATTTAATTCGTACCGCTTATTTGATTAATATACTTATCATACAAAACCCCTCCCATCTCTTCTCCTCTATTTAAAATTGCATCATTAAAAACATCGACTGACTCAAATTTATCCCCA
>JBHPHA010000025.1:0-15966 GCA_042569905.1 Patescibacteria group bacterium | reverse complement strand
GAGAATATCAACATTGGATTGCTAACTAGCTCATACAAACTCATAACTTGGGATAGTAAAATTATTTGTTTTTAAAATATTATGAATAGAGAATGTTATTTTAACGGGGAGTTTATTAAATTAGGTGACATTAAAATAAATCCATATGATCTTGGCTTCCTTCGGGGTTATGGTGTTTTCGACGTGATGAGAACGGTTAATGGAAAACCTTTTCTAATAAAGGAGCATTGGGATAGGCTGGTTAACTCCGCTAAAGAGCTTAATTTGAATATTTCTGTGAGTGAGAAAGAATTTAACGACATTGTTGAGAGGCTAATAGAAAACAATGATCTAGGAGAGATGAACATAAGAACTGTTTTGACTGGGGGCGTTAGTGATGACGCGTTTAGCTTAAAAGGAGAAGAAACGCTTTTGGTGACTGTTGAAAAATTAAAACTTCCAGTAAAGGATGTTTTCAAAAAAGGTGCAAGGGTAATAACTGAAGATTACAAGCGATTCATTCCAAGAGCTAAAATTTCGAATTATATTGCTGCTATTAGAAGGCAGGATAAAAAACATAGGGCAGGGGCAATTGAAATTATTTACATTGATGATGGAAATGTTTTGGAAGCGTCAACTAGTAATTTTTTTATTGTAAAGGATGGAGAGGTAATGACCACAAGAAAAGGAATCTTGCTTGGCACCATAAGAAATTTAGTTATTGATTTGGCAAAAAAGAATGGGCTTAGTGTTGCAGAAAGAGAGATTAGTGTAGATGAAATGCTAAAGGCTGACGAGGCCTTCATAACTGCAACTAATAAAGGCATTATTCCAATTATTAGTATCGATGATAAATTGATTGGAAATGGTAAGGTGGGAGGGACTACAAAGAAATTAATGAGTATCTTTGGTGAGTATTTGAAAAAATATTAAAATTGAATATAGCTTTTAAAGCACCTTTAATAGGTGCTTTTTTATTTGACAAATATTTTAGTATATAATAAGATAAGTATGTGATAACTTACTAATCTTATTATGAAAATGAAGAAAGGAAAATGCGGTAGAATGAAAAAATTCTACGGAATGGTAACAATGACAGAGCGTGGTCAAATTGTTATTCCTACTGATATTAGGAAAGATTTAGATGTTAAAAATGGAGACAAGTTGATGGTGGTAAAAAGGAAAGATGGGAAAGGTATAAATTTGATAAAGTCAGAGACTATCGAGGAATTTTTAAATAGCGTGTCAGTTGATTAATTTTTTAAAAATATAAAATAAAACTATGAGCGATGAAGTGAATTATGTAGAAAATTGGGAAGACGAATCAACTCAATGTAAAAATTGCACCTCTTTTCAAAATCATTCTGGTAAAAATGCATGTGTTCCTCCTGAAAAAAGTTTCGAGGAGGCGCTAAAAGAATATGGAGAAATTTCTCCAACCGCACATTGTGATTTCTTTGAGGCAAAATAACAAAAGAAAAAACTCCTGAATTGATCAGGAGTTTTTTTTATTTGTGTCCTTGGTAGGAGTCGAACCTACGACCTTTTGGACCGCAACCAAACGCTCTATCCACTGAGCTACAAGGACAACTATTAGAAATATCAATAACTAATTCATTCTAGTATACTGACAGAAAAAATCAATAGGACCCCCTATGTAAACCTCTTTTTAGATGTGAAAAATTCTTTCAATAGTGTCTATGACGCTAGGCTCATGCTTTGATTCTTTGATAAAATCAACCAACACTTCTCTCACTTTTGATGGATCTTGATCGTGAATAGGAATATGCACATAAGGTAGGAGCCAACTGTCTGTGTGAAGACTTATTATTCTGGAAGTTTGATCATAGAATATCCAAAAAGAATCAATGCTATTGAATTCATATATTTCTCCTCCAGCTATTATTCCGTCATGCGTTATTTTAAAGCTAACAATAACAGGTTCTTTTTCCAGATAGAGGTATCCAACAATTCCAATTAGAATAAATGTGATAGCCATAATGGGAGCATTGATCACAGTGGCGTAGATTACGATTGCTGATAGTATAAGTCCAGCGACTATATACCAATTTTTTTCTTTTGGGTAATGCTCGTATTCTGGTGCTTTCCAGCTCATAATAACCTCATCTTCAGAGAAGGTTGAATATTCATCATAATCACTATATTTATCTGAGTAAACAAGATCGTCTTCAATTTTTTCTGCTATTTCTTTTTTTGAATTATTTTTCTTAAGTAAGTCCATTTTTTTTTATTTTTTTATGTATTGACCATTTGTAGATATTCTAGCATAATTCCAAAAATATTTCTATTTTCGATTAAATTAAATGGCATTTGTATTTGTATTTGTATTTTGGTATAATTTATTGTGTAATATGTATATAATAAAATAAATATAAAAAGAAATGAAAAATAAGATTTATCTAATGTTGAGTGCACTTGTGTTGTCGCTTACAATGCTGGTGGGAAGCGTTTCTGCTCAGGAGAATTTAATCACTAATGATAGTATGGGAGTTAGTGAAGATGAGGTAGTGGGTGGTATGAGTTATGAGCCTACTTTTCCTGAGGATGTTTTTCCTGAGGGACAAGAAGGTGTAAGTATTATAGCTGAAGTTGAGATTTTCAATGCAAGGGTTGTTTCGCAAGATGGTAGTAAATTTAAGATATCGTTTGATGTTGCTAATGGTAGACAAGTTCAACCACAAGTTATGTACTCTGTTCAATTAACTCAATCTGTTGAGTCACCTGACGGTGTCAATAGGAACAGGATTGTTTATGAAAAAGTATATTCTGATACATTTAGTTTAAGTAAGAATGATATTATTCATAAAGACATCGAGTTTGATGCTCCAGAGATTTTGAACGGAACATTTAATATACTAGTGAATAGTCAAAATGAGAGTGGGATGCCATTTGCTTTGGGTGATATGGGTGAAATAACTCTTACTGGTGGAGCAGAAAATCATGTAGTAGTAGATGATTCAAGCTGTTATGTGAAAATTGAAGGGGATGAAGATATGTACCCAGTGCAATTTGGTGTTGATATTTCATCTGATGAAAAAATAAGCCTAATTTGTTCAGTGACAAATGGTTTCTCAAATAAAGTTGAATTCCAATCTTCCTTTGATACATTTGAAAGAACTAGATTTGGTAAGTTAGTGTCTTCTGATGTTTCTGGGGAAAAATATTCATTAGAAGCGGGTGAGACTAAAAAGATTATCCTTCCTGTGGTAAAAGCGGAAAAGCCTCAGTCGTACGAGGTAGCTTTATCATTAGTTGATAGCAGTAAGCGTGTTATTTCAGGAGAGACAATTTTTAGATATGTTGTTCGCGGTAATTCTGCTTCAGTTCAAAATCTAAGATTAGACAAAGATTATTATTATAAGGGTGATGTTGCTAAAGCCTCATTTTATGTGGCTGGATCAGCTGATTCATTTTTTAGTGCTAGAAGTGTGAATGAAGAAGTTAAAGATATTGTTATTGAGACTTCGATAGTGGATGTGAAAGGTAAAGTATGTGCTGAAACTGTTTCCAAAACTCTAAAGCCTGGTCGTGAGGTTGATTTGGATATTAATATTACTAGAGATTGTAATAGCCCCCAAATCAGTGTAGTTGCAAAAGACAGTAATGGTAATATTCTTCATGAGAACAAATTTTCTGTTGAAACAAGAAAAGATCTAAAAATAGAGGATGCTAAAATTATCGGAGGTCTTGGAGATGTTGTTAAATGGATAGGAATATTTTTCGCGATAGTATTTATTATTGCAATTGTAGTTATTGCAGTTAAAAAAAGAAAGGGAGGTGTGATAAAGGTACTTCTATTGACTTTGTTTGCTGGGACACTATTGGTTGTGGGAGGAGACAACGCAAAGGCGGCAACATTTAATATTGAGAGTGGTCATTGTAATGCACAGATGTCAGTTGGGATTAATAAGTGGTGGTACTTTCCTAGTGAGTCAGTAAAAGCTACTGCGAGTTCAATTAGGTTTGAGTGTTGTAATAATGTGCATGAATCTTGGGCGAGTGCATACTTTGGTTTTGATAGTGGAGGTCAGACATTAATAACTTCAGGTTATCAGCATCGAGATGGAAGTATTGATTTTCATGCTACCAATACTTCATATGATGGTGGAGGTAGTGCTTATAAGGCGGCTCCAACAGTGCCTGGTGTGCATAGGGTTAATTACAGATTCTACTTCACAAATTCATATAATGAGACAGGTAATTATTATGCCAATGCAAATTTTGGAGTTAAAGGTACTCCTGTTGCTCACATTGACCTTCCTGCGAATAATTCCTCTGTTGTGCAAGGAACAAATATTCACTTTAAGGGGCATGGAACACTAGGTGCTGGTGGTGGTAGCATTAATGGACTTGGATGGGTGGATGCTCGTTCTGGGACAGCTTCTTGGAATGGAACAACTTGTACTGGAACGGATGGAGCAGTAATTTCTGGTAGTTTGGATTTCTATAAAAGTAATTTGTCATTAGGGACACATCGCATTTGTCTTTCTGTGAGGCAACGATTTGCAGATGGTACAGAACGTTGGAATAAAGCGATTGACACGGACCACATTACTTTAAACATTGTTGCAGCACCAGTGAATGGGTCTTGTAATTCAACAGTCGCAAAGGATTATCCATACACTGCAACGACTTGGAGTGCTGGAGCATTTTGTACAACAGGAACACCAGCTCCAACAAGTCCAACTTTCCCAAATCAAGGAGCAACAACAACTTGGACATGTAGCGGGGCAAATGGCGGAACAAGTGCTTCTTGTAGTGCAAACAGAGAGTCTGCTCCAGAACTTTCATGTGGAATAAATGATGGGACTTATACTGCTGATGAAACTGCTTGGCCAGGGACAGCACCTGCTGATTTTTGCACAAATTCAACTCCTGTGACGATGCCTGCATTTCCTGATGCTCCGGGGTCTGTTGCATGGAGTTGTACTGACCCAGTTAGTGGAGTGATATTAAGTTGTTCAGCCACAAGAAGTGCGCCAATTACTGTCAATGGTACATGTAGTTCAGATTATGCAAAAAACTATCCATACGATGCAACAACATGGTCTGTATCTTTAGGAACTCCATATTGTTCTCAGGGCTCAGTGACTAACCCGAGTTCAACTGATATAAGCGGTAATCCAGCTTTCCCAACACAGGGAGGGCAAACAACTTGGTTATGTTCTGGATTGAATGGAGGAATTGATTCTCCTCCTTGTATTGCAGACAGGCAAGATGCTCCACCACCAGTGTGTGCCGATTATACTTATTCTTGTTTTCAGCTTCCAAATAGCTACTGTGACGATCCTGCGAATTGTGAAAAAGATTATAATATTACTCAAAAATGTGATGTGAAGTGTGATGGAGTGACTGTGGATGGAAGTGCGGACGCTTCGGTTTGTAGAACTAATGGAGTTTCTTGTTCTGATACTGTTTCAGCCACTTGTGGTGCCTGTGGGGGCGATGATGATGGTGATTCAGTGACTCCTGAATGGATTGAAGTTAATCCTTAAGTTAAGTTTGAGATAGGTGTAGAAAATGCAAAACAACCTCATAGCAGAGGTTGTTTTGTTTATTGTGAAGTGGTATAATACACAAGGTATTTACACGAAAAAGAAAATAGTGTATATATAGTAGTATCGTTTAATAAGCGAATATGGAGAGATGGCTGAGTGGTCGAAAGCGATGGTCTTGAAAACCATTGTCCTTTCACGAGGACCGTGGGTTCGAATCCCACTCTCTCCGCCAGTAAAAAAGCAGACTTAGAAGGTCTGTTTTTTAATTTATTTTTTTAATCAATTTGGGATTCGAAGGGAATTCTAAAAAAGCAAATGATTTTGCTTTTTTAGGAGCCCAGGCTCCAGAGGAGGAGTGAGTCTGTGATCCGCCCATGAATTTTGGCGGAGAGCGAGGAGCGACGGAGGAGGAGGAATCCCACTCTCTCCGCCAGTAAAAAAGCAGACTTAGAAGGTCTGTTTTTTAATTTATTTTTTTAATCAATTTGGGATTCGAAGGGAATTCTAAAAAAGCAAAATCGTTTGCTTTTTTAGGAGCCCAGGCTCCAGAGGAGGAGTGAGGATAGTTTTATTCTTGTCAATAAAAAAAGGCAATTCAATTCTGAATTGCCTTGGTGTATTTGTTTCTTAGTCTATTTGAAGTTCAATGCCTTCAAATCCTAGCTTTATTAGAGTCAAATCCTTTATTACGAGTGGATCGATATTTTTTCCAGAATCGATACATTTTTTCAGGTACACATCTTCTAAGTTTTGCGACTCATTATTTACCAAATCTTTCGAATTACTATCCCCCGGATCTTTATTGGTTCTCAGCTCTTTAGCTTTTTTAAGCCTCTTAACCATATCAGTAAATATTGATTCCGCGTTCACTATGAAGCTAATTTCAGCATCATCGCTTCCAAACTCCATTTCTTTTGAAATAAATCCGAGAAGGAGTGTTTTGGCTGTTTGATATGCGAGTTGCTTGTTTGAGGTCATAAATCACCTATGTAATGATTAATAAGGAACGTAAATGTTAATCCGGTAAAATTTTATCATTTTTCTGTAGTTTTGTCAACACATCTTTATCGATAAGTATATTTTAATGTGAGAGTGTGATTAATTGCATATGGCTTAAATTAGAACAATGAGCTTATTTTTTGAGGTAGATAGGTCGAGTTTTGGGGTAAATATGTAGAGTTAAGCTTAGAATTGAGATATTACATTATACTATTGACTTAGTTTGCGTTTTGTGCTAATATTTATAGTTGAGTACTTTGAATAGTTTAATAGTATTTTTTATTGATATTTCTTTATTTTTCAATATTTAACAAAGGATGGTATATCTCATGAAGGAAATTAGTTTCAGTTATAGAGGTAGTCAGTTTCTACTACTAGTAACTTCTGGAATCATCTTCAAGCGAGTGGATGAGGAAGCGGGAATGGTGGTTTTCAGAAACGGCAATTTCATTAACATAGAAAAATGGTCAGATTTCTATGTTGAGGGTGATCAGTTTGTTATCTTCCAAGTGGGTGATTTAGGGGCTATTTTCAGTTCAGATTGCTGTATAAAATACAGCAATGTAACTGTTGAGGAAGTGGAAGGTGGATGGGTTTATTTCTCTGATAACAGTTCATGTGAGCCGTTAACGGGAAATGTATCCATAAGCGAGGATAACCCGCTAGAGGTGGCGGATGCGTGCCATCTTAAAAGAGTAAAGAAATATTTCGATATAAGTAAAATCAATCAAAGGAGGTGTCGATTTTGCTAAAGAAGATACAAGGGGTGGATAAATTATCCGCCCCCTTTTTTTTTATTGCTTATTTTCATTAAAAATTCATAAAAATTTTATATGAAAGTGTTATGATGTGGTTAAGGTTGTTTTGAGGTCAATTTGATAAATAGTAGATATAAAGGTCGATTCTATTTTTTAAAAAATGTATAATAAATAAAATAATAAAAAAATATGAGAAAATTAAATATATTGGATTGGATTGCTTTGATCCTGGTTATAGTAGGGGGACTAAATTGGGCATTAGTAGGTATTTTTGGATTTGACTTGGTAGCTGCAATTTTTGGCGATATGTCTATGTTTTCCAGAATTGTCTACACGCTAGTGGGTCTTTCTGCTGTGTACTTAATAACAATTATTGGCAGCTTGGAGAGGAAATAAAAACATCCTAATGTAAATATGAAAAAATCACCACAATAAACAATAGTTTTTGTGGTGATTTTTTTAAGAAAATAATCTATCCTTCAATTAGTCTATAAGCAGCTCCGGTTGAGATTAGTATTGTAACTCCAAGTAGTGTGAGAATGTAGGGATTTTCATGTAGAAATGGCACTTGATTGATTATTCCTTCAACTCCTGCAACAACCGCTATTAATCCAAATGTAACGATTATTCCAAAAATTAAGGGATGTTTTTCAAGTGCTGTATTTTTTTCTCTAATTTTTTTGTCAATGATACTTTCTATATGTTTCAACGTATTTTCTTTGTCTTCAATATTATTTTTGTTAGTATTCATTAATTTATAGAAGTTTTTTAGTAACTTAATGTATACTTGAATTATAGAACTTAATAATTCCTTTGTAAATTATTTTAATAATATGAAAAAAATCAAAAAGAGTATCTTTATTTTTTCACTAACTTGCATGCTTTCTGGGTGCAGTTTTTCTGATGTATATTTTTGGAATCAAGAAGGTGTGGGGAATAATGAAGACATGACTAAGGAAGTCAAAAAAGTGATTACTGAGGAGCTAGTTGAATTGAATGATGATGAGATTGCTGATAGCGGTGTTCTTGTAACTGATGGAGAGAAAAATTTTAATCTATTTGGGAATAAAACAGTAACGGCTGATTTCAACCTTAAGGGTTCGGGAAGTAATATCGATTCTATTGCTTTTTGGGAAGCTCCGGATCCATTGGATACGTTGATGTTTGTTACAGCGAAGAGTGGTGATTTGATTGAAGTATGGAAATATCCTTTTCTGAGCAATGAACGGAGTCCAATTAGAATTGATGGATTACCAAATGGTGTTGCTGTCGATCAAGTTAGGAATGAGCTATTGATTGGTGATGCTAGGAAGAATAAAGTTTTGGTTTTTGCATTACCTTCTCTTGTGTTTAAGAGAGAGTTTGGTAGGGGTGTTATTGAGAGAGGGGAGACTAATTTGGATATATTAAACAAGGATGGTAATAGCTTTGCGTATGTGTCTCAAAATAATGCTGTACATATGTTTAATAGTGTTACAGGGAAAAAGATTAGAACAATCTCTCCGCCAGTGTCTGAGATAGAAACTGTTTTGGTTGATAATTTTTATGAGTTAATTTATATTCCTGAAGGGCAGGGATCTAGTGGTTTTAAAGCTGGTGTTTATTCTTATCAGTATGATGGAAATTTAAATAATAAAAAAGGAAGTAATTTTTTTGGCGGCGGCGGTATTTTTGTTGATGATGAAGAGGGTATTGCATTATATACATGTCCATCGGATAAATCGTCGGATAATGGAGCTGGGTTTATTATTATTTCAGAGCAATCATCTCCGTTAAATCAATTTGAGTTTTTCAATCGTCAGACTTGGAAACACATAGGGACATTACAAATAGAAGGCGTGAACAATACTGATGGGATTGCGATTTTTCAAAAACCTCTACCAAAATTTCCTAGTGGTATCTTTGCTGCGATAGATGATGATAGTAGAATATCTGTTGTAAGTTGGGAAAAAGTAGCAGAAGCTACTGGGCTTAGTTGTGATTAGGGCAATAAAAAAACACTCACTTGATGTGAGTGTTTTTTTGTGTAATGAAAACTATTCAGGCTTATCAAGTACACTTACGAATCTTCTTTTTACGATTTTTCCAGTAAAGTCTTTTACTTTCTTTTTAGTGAATTTCACAAATCCTTCTTTGATAGCGTAAAGAGTATCATCTTCTCCTCGTCTAACATTTTCTCCTGGGTGAAATTTTGTTCCTCTTTGTCTAATGATAATGTTTCCAGTAGAGATTTTTTCACTACCAAATATTTTTACACCTAATCTTTTTGATATCGAATCGCGTCCATATTGTGTCGATCCACCAGCTTTACGATGTGCCATAGTATTGTTCTTTGTCTAGTAATCAGCCCTCTCAAGTAGCTGAAATCTAACAATAAATTATCTAAAATTTTAAAAATATAATTCTAAGTCTAGTTAAAAAGCGTTTAAGCGTTTATAATGTAACTAAACAGAATATAGTATATCAAATTCATCAAATATGTCAACAGGCAAAAATAAAAAAGGTAAAAATAGCTTAATTGATATGGTAAGACGCAATAAAGATAGGATTCTTATTTTTATAGGAATAATATTAATTTCTTTTATTTCATTTGAAATTGGTGTCTTGGAAGGTATGGAGTGGAAGCAGAAGGCTGTCGTAATTGAGAAGGTTCCTGAAAATAAAATCGTAAAGCTTAATGAAAAAGGTAGTTGTTCATCTGGGTCAGTAAATAGTTCTCAGGTTTTGGGTGTTTCTGATTCTGGCAAGAAAGATGAGGGTGGTCAGAAAAAATGCTTATTTGTTGGTAGTAAAAATTCAAACAAAATTCACAAGCAAAGTTGTCATTGGTCAGGTAAGATAAAGGAAGGTAATAAAGTTTGCTTTGATAGTACTGAAGAGGCGGAAAAAGGTGGCTATGTTCCAGCGAGTTGTATGAAGAAATAGCTCAAGAACCTTTCTATGGCAATTAGTGTTAAATCATTGAGATATATAATTTTCTCGCTTTTCGTTCCGGTGGGTACGGTGCTTCGAAAATAATATATCTCAATGATTTGGAGAGATTGTGAAGTAAAAAATTTTTAATTTTTAAATTTACTATATTTTTTTGATTTTTTGTGGTAAAAATGCTACTATTTTATTGAAATGTAAGTAAAATAACTTTGGATATATAAAATGAATATAATTACAGATGAAAAAAGAATAGATGAAATTTTAGAGAGAGGGGTAATCTCTAAGGATGGAATCTTACCAACCAGTGATAAATTTCGAGAAAGACTATTGAGTGGAGATAGGCTTAGGTTTTATATTGGTGCAGATCCAACAGCGGTTGCTCTTCATTTGGGACATGCTCAGAACCTGATTCTTCTTGAGGATTTTAGGAAACTTGGTCACGAAGTCATTTTTTTGATTGGTGATTTTACAGCGATGATTGGAGATCCAACTGACAAAGGAGCTGCGAGAGTGAAGCAGACAAGGGCACAAATTGAAGAGAATTTTGGAAATTGGAAAGAGCAAGTGAGAAATATCTTGTCTTTTGATGATGAGGAAAATCCAGTGCAAATTAAGTTTAATTCTGAATGGCTTAGTAAACTTGATTTCGCAGAGGTTTTAGAATTGGCAAGCAATTTTACTGTTCAGCAAATGTTGGAGAGGGATATGTTTGAGAAGAGGTTTTATGGTAGCGCTACTTGTAAGATTTGTGGAGAAAAATTTGTATTAAAGTCTCGTGATAATGCAGGGTGCTTAAATCGTCCCAGTCAATGTCCTTACTGTAAGTGTGAACCTAAAAGCGGAGAGCCATATGTGTATAATAATGGTTTGCCTATTTATATTCATGAGTTTATGTATCCGTTGATGCAGGGATATGACAGTGTTGCGATGGATGTGGATGTGGAGATTTGTGGGACTGATCAGATCTTTAATGCGCTGGCAGGAAGAACTCTTTTGAGAAAGTTGAAAAATAAAGAGAAGTTCGTGGTGTCTGCGAACTTGATTGCCGATGAGAAAACCGGTCAACTTATGTCAAAGTCAACTGGAACTGGAGTGTTCTTGAATCTTAGTTCTAAGGATTTGTATGGGGCGGTAATGTCTATGACTGATGGAATGATTCACTCATTGTTCATTGGATGTACTCGCGTTTCATTGGATGAGATTAAGGACTTGGATATTGAAAACAATCCACGTGATGCAAAAATGAGACTTGCTTTTGAGATTGTAAAATCTTTTCGAAGCGAGGATACTGCTAATGAATCTCAAGATTATTTTGTAAAAACTATTCAAAATAAAGAAATTCCTGACGAGTTTGAGGTAGTGGAAATGGGCATTAAAAAAGAAGTAAAAGAGATTGCTTTAATTATTTTTATGGTTGTATCGGGACTTGCTACTAGTAATGGAGATGCGAGAAGAAAGATTGAGCAAGGAGGAGTGAGTATTGATGGTGAAATAATTGATGATTTCAGTGCTGTATTAACACAGAAACATGACCGAAAAATAATAAAAGTTGGAAAAAAGAATTTTAGAAAAATTGTATTTATTTGAGCTTGGAGGATTGACGAGCGCTTAAATGAGAATAAACATAAAAACAGTTCGGTGGAGCTGTTTTTATGTTTCTTAAATTGACTTTTTATTTAAAGTGTGATAGATTGTAAAGTCATATCATCTAGATATGGATATGTTGAGATGAATTGTATTTTAAAAAATAAAAGGAAATAAATCACTTTTAAGTGACGGGAGGTCATCGTTATGTTGATTATTGCGGTAGTTGCTGTCAGTTTAGCCTTGGTGCTTTATTCTTCAGCTATAATTGCTGAAAGATTCTGTGATTTAAATGGCTGTATACTTGCAGTTTTTGGGTTGGGATTGTTTTGCGATATGTTGGGGACAACATTGATGTCATTTCAGTCAAAAGAATTAATTCTCAATATGCATACAGTTTTTGGTTTTACTGCTTTAATTATTATGGCAGTTCACTTTGTATGGGCGATGAAGGCAATTCGAGGAAGTGAAAGTTCAAGGATGAATTTTAAGAGAATCTCACCGTTGGCTTGGTTATTGTGGGTAACTGCCTTTTTGAGTGGAGTCCCATAATATAATTCGTTTGGGCGGTGTTAATGTAGCGTTGGTTGTTTTTTAGTTTAAATTTTTTCAAAGGAGAAAAAGATGAAGCCAATGAATATTTATGCTGAAAAGGGATATAAAGTGATTGTAACTGAAAAATCTGCTCGTCAGGGTATGGCGCATGATAAGACAAATGTGGAAAAATATCTAAGTATTAATAGTGTTTATACTGTAGCCTCAGCCGATGTTGGTGGTTGGAATACCAATATTATTTTGCTAGAGGTTCCTGACGTGGAATTTAATTCAGTTAATTTTGAGGAGTACATTGAGGATTCTTAATAGCTTAAACTGAGGCATCCGTAAGCTCGTTTGAAAAATAATTTTTTCGGCGAGTTTTTATTTTGATTTTTATTTTAAAAGTGATATATTATAAGTAGGTCATTTGAGAATATTCCTAGCTAAATTATATTATGGGAATTCGGAAGTAATGTTGCATCGTGGTGTAGCATTTAGAGTACCCACCTGGATTTTTTTCTAGGATGAATATATCAAGTGACCAACTTTGCGAAAACTACCTCTTTTGGGGTAGTTTTTGTTTTTTTAGGGAAATAAAAAAACGTTAAATATTGTTATATTTAACGTGTTCAGTGTTTCATTATCCTGCTTCAAATAGGTTGTCGATTAATATGGATGTTACAAAGAGTGTGCGCAGTATGTCTCGCTCGATTCTATAGATTTTATTAATATGAGCCCCGGTATTATTTTTTATTAATCATCAATGATTCAATGGTCTGGATTGTTTTGAATCTACGAAGCATTAATCCCTGTCTCTGAATTATCATGTCTAAAACAATTAATCTATACATAGTCTCCTCTTTAGCATCAAGGATGCTTTTTTGATAATTATGATAAGTGCAGCTAGCCAGGTTAGAGCAATAAAGAGTAGCAAATTATTATCATTTAGATTTGCTGCGTTGAGTGCTTTAAATACAATAACCCCTCCGTCCAGTGGGTAAATAATGAGAGAATTAATAAGTGCTAATCCAGCCATTAAAGATGATGTGAAGGCAGCGTCACTCATTTCATTTTTCTTAGTAACAAAAGAGAGTAATTCACTAGGCGACCCAATAATATCTTCACTAATAGTCTTTTTGAATGTTTTTATTAATATTAATATCAATAAAGATGCTCCCTGAATAACTACCAACAGAGGGAATATAGCAGGAAGCGTAAATGAAATTAGTATTGATAATGCTGCAAATGACATTGCTATCTTACCAGTCCTATTGATTAAGTCTTTATTGATGAGAATTGCATAAATAGACATAAGAAGTGCCCCGATTAAATTGAATTTTATTCCAGCTGCAACTATAGTTACATGATGAGAAAAACTCAAATTAGCCAGATCCTCTTGGTTAAGCTTTGCAAATCCTCCAAGCGCAATAGGGCTTAGTTCAATTTCCGCTCCAGGAAAAAATCTGCTGGCAGTTGTTATGGTAGGGAATAAGTTAAATGGGTTGAAGCCAATGGAAATTTTCTCTACACTTACTCCGTACTTTTGTGCCTCCAATGCATGACCAGTTTCGTGAGTTAGTATGCATAACGAGATTATGAGTACTAGATAAATTAATCTAAGTGCTTTTGTTACCACAGTAACCTCCTTGTCTTATTGTTAATGAGCTGATATGAGAGTCTACTACGAAAAGACATTTCTGTAAATAGTTGAGTGAAATATTTTATGTTATTGTAATGGTGGGTATTAATATTGATATATTTTAATGTGAGTGGAGGTTTCGCATGGATAAGTTGAATGAAATGGATCAAGAGGTGATTGATAGGTGTGCTGAGAAGCATGCTCCTGAGTGTGAAAAAAATCTTGGTGAATTGTGTAAAGAATGCTCAGTTTATAATGATCAGGATCTCAAAGAGATACTGGAGGAATAATTTCTACTCAATAAGGCGATATGCTAGATAATGTCTCTAGCCTCTGCGCCTTTTTATTTTGACTTAGTGCCTTTTTTGCGTTAGAATTCAAGTCGAGATAGGGATTTGTTCGTAATCTTAATTTTAGCTAAAAAAAGTAGATGTTTTAGCATCGAAATTAGGACTAGGAGCAATCACTTAAATAAAAACTTTTTATATAAAATAATGTTGGAACAAAAAATATTAAACATTAAGAATGAATTTTTAGTTGAAATTGAAAATATCAATGATCTTGATGTGTTGAATGATGTTAGGGTTAAATATTTGGGAAGAAAAAGCGAATTAGGAGATGTTTTGAAGGGGCTTAAAGATTTGTCTGTTGAAGAAAAAAAGGTGATTGGACCACTTTCTAATGAGGTGAAAAAAGAGATTTCTGAAAAGATTTCAAATCTAGAGGGTGAGATAAAGGCTAGGATTAATTCTCAAAAAGAGAAAATAGATGTTACTATTCCTGGAAAAAAAGTTGAAGTTGGTCATTTGCATCTACTTTCTCAAATTCAAGATGAAATTGTGGATATTTTTTCTTCTATGGGATTTGATGTTACAGATGGTCCTGAAATTGAAACAGAAGAATATAATTTTGATAAGTTAAATATTCCAAAAAATCATCCAGCACGTGACGCTTGGGATACGTTTTGGATTAAGAGTGTAGGCGGTGATGAAAGGAAGCTTTTAAGGACTCATACATCACCGATGCAAATTCATTATATGGAGAAGAATAAGCCTCCATTTAGAGTGATTGGACCAGGAAGATGTTTTAGGAATGAAGCGACTGATGCTTCTCACGAGCATACATTTTATCAATTTGAAGCACTTGTTGTTGGCGATGATATTAATGTTGGTCATTTTAAGAAAATTGCACAAGAATTTTTTTCAAGATTTTTCAAAAAAGAGATTACTATTCGATTAAGACCAAGTTTTTTCCCGTTTACCGAACCTAGCTTCGAGTTTGATATTAGTTGTATGGTTTGTGGCGGAGATGGATGTTCAACTTGTTCTCGTACTGGGTGGCTTGAGATTGGAGGAGCTGGAATGGTGAATCAAGCTGTATTTGAAGCTGCAGGTTATAGGCGAAATGAGTTTCAGGGTTTTGCGTGGGGATTTGGAATAGAGAGAATTGCTATGATGAAATATAAGATTGATGACATTAGGCTATTTCACAGTGGAGACCTTAGATTTATCAAGCAGTTCTAAATTTTCTTTTAATAAACATAAAATTACTAGTTACAAATTACGGATTACTAGTTGCTAAATATAATGAAATATTCACATAAATGGCTTAAGGAGCTAACGGGATCAGGTCTTTCTCCAGAGGAATTGGCAGAAAAAATGACAACACATTCTTTTGAAGTAGAAGGCGTTGAAGTTAGTGGTAATAAGTTGGATGGCGTTGTCATCGGAGATGTTTTAAGTGTTGAAAAACATCCTGATGCTGATAGACTTAGGATCGCAAAAGTTAATGTAGGAGATGAAGAACTCCAGATTGTTTGTGGAGCACCTAATCTTGAAGCTGGTCAAAAAGTACCAGTTGCTTTGGTGGGAACTATTCTTCCGGGTGATTTTAAAATAAAGGAAGCTGCAATTCGTGGAGTGGAATCATATGGAATGATTTGTGCTGAAGATGAATTGGGTTTGGGTGATAGTCATGAAGGGATTATGGTTTTATCTCAAGATGTTCAAGTTGGAAATTC
>JBHPHA010000024.1:0-16579 GCA_042569905.1 Patescibacteria group bacterium | reverse complement strand
AATTTATTTTTAATTGGCAGTAAAAAACAAAATAAACTACCAACTTTTTCAATAGATTTAAACCACATTTTACCCCCAGATTGCTTTATTACTTTATTGGATATATACAACCCTAATCCAGTACCTGATGTCTTCAGCTTAGCTGTGTTATGAGCTCTGAAAAACTTCTCAAAAACAAGTGATTGCTGTTCTTCTGGAATACCAATTCCATTATCCTTTATACAAACTGATATATTATTATTTTGCATTTCAATACTAATTTCAATTTGACCGTTTTTCTCAGAATATTTCAAAGCATTAGAAATAAGATTATCCAAAACAACAAATACCCTCTTCTTATCCGCAACAACCATCGGAATATTATCTGCTTCCTTTATAACAATGTTAGAACCATATTCACCCGCCAAAATCTCATTATTTACAACAGCCTCTTCAATTAAGTCAACGATGTTAACTTGGTCTCTTGACAGAAACAGACTTCCTTGATCAATCTTAGCAACATCTAGAAGGTCTTTTACCAGTCTATTCATGTTATTACCAGCACTAGCTATTCTATTGATGATTTTTATCTGCTCATCAGTAAGTCCTTCTCCTCGCTTATCTAGTAACAGCTCTGCTCCCCAACTAATCTTTGACAATGGGGTTTTAAGTTGATGAGAAGCAATTGAAACAAATTCTGACTTCATTTTATTAGCCTGCGCAATTACCTCAAAATTTCTAATAATAAAAGTTCCAAGAATAAAAACTGCTGCCACAGTCAAAGCCTCAGTTATTACTAAAAACTCAGCTGAACTCTTTTCATTCAAGAAAAAATACAAAGCTATCATTGAAACAGAGTTAACAAGACCCATCACAATGAACATAAAACTTGGCGATTTCCAAATACTTACACCAAGGTCTTCTGCTTGCTTTTTTAAATTAAACCCGTCAATAATTCTTTCTTTTATGTTCATTTTTATTTTTATTTTCAACTTTTAAAGTTTCATAAACATTATACCACAAAAATCAAAAGATAAAAAAACCCGAGATCTATCTCCCGGGCTTCTATGTTCTGTATTTTTTGTGCTTACATCATTCCTGGCATACCACCCATTCCAGCCATAGAATTTGGCGCACTACCAGCTCCACAACCGCAAGAACTGTCCTCAGCCTTATCAGTTACCGCAGCAACAGTTGTCAAAAGCATAGCTGCAACAGAAACAGCATTCTCAAGAGCTGTTCTTGTTACTTTTAATGGATCAATAATCCCTGATTTTATCATATTATCCTCATACATATCTTCTTTCGCGTTATATCCATAATGAGCACCTTTGCCGTTTATAATCGCATCCAGAACAACCGCAGACTCCTTCGCACCAGCATTGTCAACAATCTGTCGCAATGGCGCATTAAGTGCATCAAGGAGTATATTAACACCTGCCTGATATTCAAGATCTATACTCACATTTTTACTAGTTCTCAATTTAGCTACAGCCTTTGCAAGAGCGGTTCCACCACCAGAAACAATTCCTTCCTCTACTGCTGCTCTTGTTGCGGCTAATGCATCGTCCATTTTGTGCTTCAAATATGTTTGCTCTGTTTCAGTAACAGCCCCAACCTTAATCACAGCAACACCGCCAACCATCTTCGCAACTCTTTTCAATAGCTTTTCTTTTTCATAATCGTTGTCAGCCTTTTTCACTTGACGCCTAATCAACTCAATTCTATCCTTAATTGCCTTCTTTATTCCCTTTCCTCCAACAATTGTTGTACTTTCTTTTGAAGAGATAACCTTTTGCGCCTCACCTAAAACATCCAGATCAACACTCTCCAAATTCATCCCCCCTTCTTCACTCACGACTTCTGCTCCCACTAATGTAGCAATATCTTGAAGCATCTCCTTCTTATTCTCTCCAAATTCAGGAGCCTTAATTGCCAAAACATTAAGAGCGCCTCTTAATTTATTCACCACTAGCGTAGCCAGTGCCTCTCCCTCAAGATCTTCCGCGATAACAACCAACTCTTTCTTTCCTGATTGAGTTAATTTTTCAAGAAGCGGAAGAATTTCATTGATCGATACAATCTTTTTATCAGTAACCAAAATCGAGACATCCCTCAATTCAGCTATTTGCTCCTCAATGTTTGTAATCATATATGGAGAAACAAATCCTTTGTCAAAATTCATTCCTTCAACAACATCCTTTGACAAACCAAATGTTTGAGAATCCTCTACAGTAATAACCCCATCTTTTCCAACTTCCTCCATAACATCCGCAATCATTTCACCCATCTCCTCTGATTCAGCTGAAATTGTTGCTACCTGTGCAATTTCTTCGCGTGAATTTATTTTTTTTGAATTATTTTGAAGAATTTTAATAATCTCTTTTTTAGCATCCTCCATTCCGATCCTGATTCCCACTGGATTTATTCCTGTTTCAATATACTTCAACCCTTCACTAACCAAAGCCTGCGTAATAACTGTTGATGTTGTTGTTCCATCTCCTGCGCTATCATTGGTTCTATTCGCAACCTCTTTGATAAGCTCTGCTCCAATATTTTCAAATTTATCCTCTAATTCAATCTCCTTTGCAATACTAACTCCATCATTAGTAATTATTGGCGCACCAAATCCTTTGTCCAAAATCACATTTCTACCCTTCGGTCCCAATGTTCCTTTTACTGCGTCAGCCACTTGGTCAATTCCGTCCTTAATCTTTCTTCTAGCATCTGCGTTGTATTTTATTTGTTTTGTCATACTCTTATTCCTCACCCTACTACCACAAGATGTGCTAGTATCGCGAACTTTAATTTATCCAATTTATATTCATAAAAATCCCTTAAAATGATTGTTGATTCTTAATTCATACTATTAAATTTCATTTTTTTAGTCAAACCGCTTAAATCGTTAAATTTTTAAATATTCACGACTCTTTGATAATTCAATCTATCATTGACTACTTCAATTCAAAGGATTATATTAAATACGTGAAAAAGAGTATGCAAAATAAACACTAGGGCCATTAGCTCATCTGGTAGAGTGCATCCATGGCATGGATGAGGTGGCCGGTTCGAGTCCGGCATGGTCCACGAAGATCTCCTCTGTCATTCTGGAAAGCATAATTCCTCAGACGAGGTATAAGCCTAAAGTAACTAACTTATTCGGCCTGTCGTCCGCATAGGAGGGAATCCATACCTACTATTATCTTTAATTTCATTTCCATAACTGTCATTTCCACTAAACTATGAGAACAATATTTCAAGACATTAGAAAAGAATTAAAAGAAAACGCAACACAGAAAGACAGGGAAAGTGCGCATAAATTCTACAAAGAATCTATTAAAAATTATGGCACCAAAACACCTATTGTAAGAAAAATTGCCAACAATCATTGGCAAGAGATTAAAAACCTTAGTAAGAAAGAAATTTTTTCTATTTGCGAAGAGCTTCTGTCTTCAGACTACAACGAAGAATCCACGATTGCTTTTCAGTGGGCTGACAAATTAGAAAAAGACCTTGTTAAAAGCGATTTTGATGTATTTGAAAACTGGTCTCGTAAATATGTGAATAACTGGTCAAAATGTGACGATTTCTGCACTCGCATCTTTGGAAAGCTTATTCTTAAGTATCCTGAACTACTCCCAAAAACAAAAAAATGGACTCGTTCAAAAAATCTCTGGATGAGGAGAATATCTGCTGTTATCTTGATTTATGCCATTCGAAGAGAAGAACGCTACTTACCTCAAATTTTCTGGGTTTCAGACCAACTCTTGACTGACTCAGAAGATATGGTTCAAAAAGGCTACGGATGGGCACTCAAAGAAGCTGCGAATCACTATGAACAAGAGGTTTTCGACTTTGTAATAAAAAGAAAAAACGAAATGCCCCGAACGGCACTCCGCTACGCTATTGAAAAAATGCCCCTAAAGCTTAAAAAGGAAGCTATGGGGAAATAAAGCTTAGACAAAAAAATAGCGGTGTCGCGCAATTACTGCATGCGACACCGCTTTTTAATCCATCCCCTAGAAAATCTTCCACCACGCCTTTTTGGGTGGTGCTTTTCTTTGGGGAAATTTGTTTCCCTCAACGCACTCGTGCGCATCGGGGGGGGTTCCATGAAACCGAACTGTCTACCCGCTCTTGAGTAAGAGCAAATTGGACAGATATCTTCACCAAACCGTTTAGAAATACTCATTACATTCCCCTTTTTCTTCTTTTCATAAAAGCCCTTTATCAATAACCAAAACTAATTTAGTTACAAAATAAAAGGATTCATCTGCCGTATCAAATGAACCAGAATTTTTAGCACTTATACGGAGTGCTTTTTTTTAACTGCGTTGAAAAATCTTGGTTTCAACCTGCGCATAAGTTACATACACGCGAAATTGCTCAAACCGATTACCAAGCCTGTGAGCATACTGCTCAACAAGTTGTTTCCACTCATCCTCCGACAGATGGTGAGCATAGAGAGGTGATTTATCGGAAACCAGCTCCAAGGCCGGCTCATGACAAGACACCCACTCATCACCCTTAGGATATGCGTACGCAATTACCGTATCCCGAACAACAAACGGTAACTGAGCAATCTCCGCGGAAACATACAGTCCTGTCAAAAAAGCCAGAACTACTTGCTTCTCCTGATCAAAACCATCATAACCCTGTTTCAGACCCAAGTTAATCGTGGCCTGAATATTGTTTTTCTTGTGACCTTTGAAATTTCCTTCTGCTGCGATTCTGTAAGTCATAACAACCCTCTTTTGATGATTTTTATAAATCCCGTTCCATTCATCACTCGAGAGCGAATCACCGGGCACAAATCATAAAAGGAGGTCACAAAAAATGGTTATTTTATTTTTCAATACAATTTAAACGAACTTTCCTACTAAGAAAAACCAAAACTATTTTAGTGTTTCTATTGTAGTACTCAGGAAATTTATTAGATTTCCTGGGCTTTGAGCTTTGTTGTTTTAAATAAGTTTCTATTCTTTATTACTGAGAAAGAGGATTGTGAATTAGATTTTTCTTGAAATTAAGTCATCCAGCCAATCTATTCATATACTTGCCTTGAGTCAATTCCCGTCTTTAAAGTCTTATTCACAATTCTTCTTCCCATTTTATTTAGTTTTCAATCATCAAATTCTAAAATTCAATTTATGCGCTTTCTTAACTTGATAGTCCAGTATAGCATATTATATTTATTTTGTCAATAGCAACACTAAATTATACCTATCTTTAAATAAAAAAGACCTATATCAGATTACCCGATATAGGCCTATAGTCTTTTTCTATTTAGAGCGGCACTATTACTACCGCAATGAAAATTTATTTTTATTCAGTGCTTTTCATTTACTTTACACTGGTAAAATTCATCTTATTCGATTAGAATTGAAGGCTGCAGCTAGCACGCCCATTTCAGATGGCGCAGCTTTTGTAGAGCTTCTTTTCTTCCGTCTCGCTTCTTCTTTTTTCTTTGCCTCCGCAATATTAACGCGGAGACGAGAAACGAACGCACGAGCCTCTTTAAGGGCTCTGAGCGCATCTTGGTAGCGACCAAGCTCTAGACATCTTACTATCCTGATTAGGAAATTGATTGCCTCACCTTTATCTTCGGCAGAAGCTTCTTCAAATTTCCCCACTCTTTCACGAACATCAACAAGATCACGCTCGATTTGCCGGCGAATTTCATTAACCTCGCCATGTGCTACTTTTTCCTGAGCAATAGTGATGCGAATTCCTTTATTCTCTTCTTCGATTACATTTATTGCTCTCTGCGCGTCCTTATAATATCCGCGATCAATAGAATCTTGTGCACGATCTACTCTGCCACACACAATCCCGACCTTATCACAAATGATACCATAATAAATTGAACTCTCCTTAACAGACTCCCCCAGTAATTGAGTCGCGTCATTGAGCGCTTCTTGTACGCGATTTTTCTCCTCTAGATCTACATCAGGAAGAATCTCCACCGCTACAGGCTCAATCTTTTCACGTAATTCAGAAAAACTACCTGAAACATAGCCTTCGCATTGAAGTTCTATTAATCTTCCAGATGGAAGAATCACTTTATCCATTCCCGTTGAACAAACAAGCTCCTTAGTAACTTCAACTACCGCGCTGAAATTCTCACGACGGTAAATAGACTGGTAATCAACGATCAATATCTGATCATCAATTTCAATAGTCTCAGGATTTTCTCTCTCAATTCGATCCCTATCCTCTTTCGACGGAGGATTGAGAAACAAATTTTGAAGATTAACTTTTCCATCTTGAACCGCCTGAACAAAGCTCGCCTTAGATACGATGCCTTTTCCTGAAAGCTCTTGATAATAAGCATCTCTCTCGTCCTGCTTGGTCAGCACCACAACTGCGCTGTGACCACCAGAACGAATCCAAAGACGCTCATACTCATTTCGAATCTCCTGATTTTTAACCATTATCGGATATGTTTCTTCTATCTGACCAGTAGTAAGCGCCTCGAGAAAAACTCCTTCGGCATTTGGATGATCAGTAGCAATAACAGTCTCTTCCTTTATACTCGAGCCATTGAAGATAATCTTCTGAGTTGATACACACGAATCTTTTTCTGTATCAAAATGAGGGATAAGTCCTCTCTCAACTTCAACAAGTTGAGGAGCAACCTCAATAAGCCACATCGGATCAATTTTAGATGCCAATTGAATAAGATTTAGCGTTTTTAATCCAAACCTCGTCTTAATCTGCAGGTCAAATGGCATAGCTATCAACCACTCATTACCCCGAACTAATGAGGCAGTCCCTAACTGCCGAGAAACACCATCACCGTTTTTATAAAAACCGTAATTGCCCTTATAGAGATGATTAACCATTCCGGCACAAGCTGCTTTCAGGATATCTTCCCTTTTTCCCGAGGATCCAAACTGAAAAAATCTTTTCACCGCATCCGCCAACTTTTGACGAACCTCCTTTGCTCGCGAATATTGCTTCATAGCAATACCGCTATGATACCTTTCATCCGGGGTCATTGTTCTAGCCATTTTCCAAACAGCCAACTGACCCATCACATCAGACTCATGCTCTTTCGGAACCATCCGGCGCCAGTCTGGACGCTCTGGCCTATTACGACTTGGAGGAGGAACAACAATTCCCCCTTGTTCTAGAATAGCAGCGACCGTAAGAGCATCATCAACGACACCCAGCCGATCGGCTTCTATTAATATCCGCGCATATTGCACAGAAACAGGCAAGCGATTTACTAATCGACCAATGTCGGTGACCTTCTTACTCTCAGTCATACAGCCAAGCGCAACTAATGTTTTGTGCGCATCAACTATATCATCCTTATTGGGTTGATGAAAAAACTCAAATCCTTCCATGTCAAATCCAGCAATCATCAATCGAAGGTAGGTTTGATCCAACCTTTTGCGCATGATTTCCGCAACCGGAAAATCCGGACGATTAGCCGCACCACAATGATCGATATATATCCCGGGCTTTGTGCGACCCGCACGACCTTTGCGCTGCTTTGCATCAGCCCATGAGATGGGCTTAAGATACAGCCCCTCAACTCCACCAAACAGCTCAATCCGACGTTCCATTCCACTATCCACGACAGCGTCAACATCCTCTATTGTGACGCTTGTCTGCGCCACATTGGTCGACACAACAACCTTTGGACGACCGTAGTGCTGAAAGCACTTAGCCTGATCCTCAGGACTCAATTGCCCATGGAGCGGAAGAATTTCCGCAGGAACATTCATCTCAATCAAAGCTTTAATAGCTTCCCCAATCTCAACCTTACCTGGTTGAAAGACCAAGACATTGCGTCCATCACGAACAAGGCCCGCAATATCACTTTCCAAACTAACGCCAGGCTGACGCTCCTCTACGGGAAACAGTCTCCCAGGGACAGAGATAATTGGTGCGTTATTAAAAAATATACTCAATTTTTCTGCTTCCATAGTGGCCGACATGACCACTAATTTAAAATCAGCTCCTTTTTGAATCTGAAGCTTCGTCCACGCGACTAATACTTCCATATTCTCGTTCCACTCATGAACTTCATCTAAAACGAGGATTCCCTTGTTTTGTCCCATCAGTTCTCGCACTAAAGCAAGTCCGTCGGTACAAAATAAGCATTTGGTTGATTTTGAGTCCACTCGTTCCGCTGCCGTACGATACCCAACGATACCGCCCACCTTACAGTCATATTCCTCAGCAACTCGCTGAGAAACAGTTCTAGCTGCTAGCCGACGAGGCTGAGTCACAACCACTTCATACCCAGTATCTAAAAGATACTGAGGCACTTGCGTTGATTTTCCGGCTCCCGTTTCCGCCTCAATGATCACTACTGAGTGATTCTGAATAGCTTCGACAATTTGGCTTTTAAATTGATAAATAGGTAAATCTTTATTCATAACATATCCTAACGAACAAGCATTCCGACACCATGTCGGAAGTCCTCGCTTATTCGCGCACCTTTTCTGGCACTTGCTAAATCCTTATGTATTCGGATTTAACCATGAGAGCAAGGACTGCTCGTTTTTTATGTATTTGTCAAAAAACATCCCCGTTAGTTAATAACTAAGGAATTCTTGTGCATAATCAGTAAAAATTACACCCAAAATTCTCCAATTATCGAAAAATATTCACTTTTTCCCTCAAAAACTATCATTAAATTTAATATATAATATTAGCATATTTCATCCTTTTTGTCAATACACAGCTCTATTTTGAATCTCATTCCTAAGATTGCAACTCATGTACTAAAAAACCACACCGAATCTATTGAAACGGTGTGGATTAAGCTCCTTTTTCTATTCTACATCATGCCAGCAGTTATTAATACAAATTTGCGTTTCACTTCTGCCACTGGTAACAAACACTTCTGGTTTTTCATGAAATTTTTTCAAATAAGTCTGTATAATTGGCTTTGACCATAACACCAAAAATACTATAATCATAGGAGCTATATAATATCCATACTCCCCCGCCTGACACCTCACTCCTGATTCAAAAACTATCCAAGCTACTACGATTTCAAAAAAGGTAATCCATGATCCTCCCAAAAATGCCTTCTCCTTCAATGAAAAATATCTTCTTATTTGAACAACCCGCTGAAGAAACCAGCCGTATATGACTAAAAATCCTATACTTAGAAAAAAGTAAAAATTACTTTCGTTGCTCTCGCCACTACTCATCCCTAGCCCAAAATTGATTAACAACCAAATGACTGTGATTATTCTCATGACTAATCTCCTTAAGATCTGTTTTCTGTTTCAAAAGAACTTTATTATTTATATCGACTTATAATTCTACTTCAAAAAAACAATTTTGTCAAGTAAAAAGCCGTCTGAGTTAGACGGCTTTTAAAGACTTCTTATTTTATTTACCTAGAAAGTTCCTGAAACACTTTGAGAGTCTTTTGCTTCATTGTCATTATCATCCGTCAATTTTACCTCGACTTTCAGTGTACTTCCATTTTTATCCACTGGTATCTCATAAGTTGTCTCATATGGACCGCCACTCTTTGAAGCAATCTCGCTGTCATCTACATAAAACTTCACGTTTTTCACTCCATAATTAGCATCGACATTAGCTGAAATTTTCACTCTATTTCCAGTTTTTTGAACAGACATACTCATTTTAGGCAAATGTTTACTAAACTCACTCTGACTACATTCATCTTCTGGCTTTTCCCCAAAAATATACTTTCTCATCTCATCATCATCGTTATCATCATACCATTTCTCGACACCTTTTTCCCATTTCTTAAACTGAGAATCGTTTTTTGGATTTTCAGGGAATTCTCCTCTTGGATCCTTCCTGTTCACATACCATAAGATATTATGAACATTAGCAAAGTGCCTATTTTTAACGTCTTCATCACGACAATACTTATTTGCAAGACAGTATTTGTTCTTTTTTTCAGGAATTTCACAAATCTCCACATCCTTCTCAATGTCCAACTCCCCCATCAAAACACTCTTGATATCTTCTTCTTTTTCATATTCTGGGAATTCTTCAATATTATAGTTGTCTAAAACCTGATTCATGAAAGATCTCCAAATCGGAGCAGCAACATTAGCACCGGCAGCACCGGCTCTCATCGCTCTATTGTCATTATTTCCAGCCCACACACCCACTGCAATAGACGGAGTATATCCGATAGCCCAACCATCTCTATATTCATTTGTAGTACCAGTTTTTGCAGATACCTGACGATCCGTGAATTTAAATGGGTTATTCTCTCCAAACGCCGGAGCGCGATATTTATTTGTTGAAAGAATATGATCAAGCATTGCTATATGCTCTTTTTCAACAACTCTCTCACCTTTTTTATTTTTAAACTCTTCAATAACATCCCCTTCGCTATTTTCAATTTTCAAAATCGCTGTCTTATTCCTAAATACCCCTTCATTAGCAATAGAAGCATACGCATTAACATGATCTAGTAGCTTAACTTCTCCTCCACCAAGCACCAATGAAAGACCATAACGATCAGGTTCATTTAAACTTGTAATTCCCAATCTCTTGGCCATATTAATAGAATCTCTGACTCCAGCCAAATATAGTGTCTTTACCGCTGGAATATTCAGTGACATTCCCAATGAATTTTTCATCTTCACTGGACCATGGAATTTCCCGTCATAGTTTTGAGGCTCATATGATTCATCCTCCTCTGTGTCAAAATCAGTCTCTACGTCAAAAATAACTGTTTCTGGTGTATAACCTTTAGTAAATGCAGTTAAATACACATACGGCTTAAATGAGGACCCTGGTTGCCTTTCTCGAATTGCAACATTAACCTGCCCATCAATACTCTTGTCAAAATAATCTTTTGAACCAACCATAGCTAAAATCTGACTCGTTTTAGCATCAATTGCAACTAACGCTGCATTTTCCGCATTATAGTTTTTCAAATTTCTTTCTGCCCCTTCTTTCACAACCTTCTCCGCTATTTCTTGCTTAGTCCAATCCAGTGTTGTGTAAACATTCAAACCTTCTTGCTCAATTTTTTCGTCTCCATATTTCTCTTCTAAATATTCCTTTATATACATCACAAAGTGAGGAGCCTTCATTTCGTCTTTCCTACTTACCACTTTATCCAACACATCAACCCCCTTATATACATCAGCCTCCTGTTGAGTTATATAGCCCAAACTAGCCATTTTATCCAAAATAACCTCTTGATTATACTTTAATCTTTCCAAGTGTGACCCATACGGGGAAAAGAAAGTTGTTGCCCTCGGAAGAATTGCCAGCAACGCAGCCTCATCATAAGTTAAATCCTTTGCATTTTTAGCAAAAAATGTCTGAGCTGCAGCTTCAATTCCATATGCATTGGAACCATATGGTATCTCATTTAAATACATTCTCAAAATCTCATTCTTCTCAAATTTCTGTTCTATCTCAATAGATAAGATAACTTCTTTAATTTTACGAGTCAGTGTTTTCTCAGAAGTCAGAATTGAGTTCTTCACAAACTGCTGAGTGATAGTTGACCCACCTTGCGCTGCTCCCAGCTGAAAAATATCCTTAATCACCGCTCTAGCTATCGAAGTAAACTTTATTCCATGATGAGAGTAAAAACCCTGATCCTCAGAAACAATCGTTGAATACTTCACACTCTTAGGCATTTCACTGAAAGAAATCAATGTTCGCTTCTCCTCCCCATGAATCTCATACAACAAAACCTCTCCTGTTCGATCATAAATCTTCGTAGATTGAGCAATAAAGCGCTTATTCACCTTATTTGGATCTGGAAGATCTTTTGCGAAATACACAAACATTCCAACCACAAGAACAACTCCTAATGCGCACAGCACACCAAAAGCCTTTACTACAAATTGAAACCAGGCTTTTTTCTCTTTGCTTTTTTTAGCTTTTTTCTTATTCACGATATTTAACGTTATGTAAAAAAATTAATATTAAAAAGTATTCTAACTCATCTATCTTCAATTGTAAAGCATTCCAAGCTATTTTTCAAAGGAAAAATAAAAACCATCTCACTACTCTTAGAACCTAGGTTTATATAAATTTGGGTATTCAATCGCCATTTGGGTGAATTTATCTATTTGATAAACCTCATTAACCACTACTTCAAAAATTATATCATTAAATTTGTGCTTGATGTCCCTGATTATATCCCTTAATTCATCTCTATCTTTAACTTCAAAGTCAATCATGATTTGCCATTGACCCATCACTTTTACATAATTGTTTATATTTGGATGCCTCATGCAATATTGATAAAGTTCATCATTACGCTCTTTGTTGAATTGCTTGATCTTAAATGCATTTCGGTACAACTTTAACCCTAGCTCCTTATGATTCAGCGTATATGTTATTTTTGTAATTACTTCTTTTTCTCGCAAATATTTATATCTTTTATGCACAAATCCAATAGATACACCAAGGATTTCAGCCATCTTTGTAAGCTCCATTCTTCCATCAATCTGAAGCAAGGAGATGATTTTTCGATCCATATCTGATAATTTCACAACCTGAGTGGTTCCACCAGAAATGTGAAATATACCATCATTCTCTTTCTCTAGTAAATATGATCGAGGAAACTTCACAAAACCAACTCCGACTAAAATATCACTCAATGTAATAAATCTCCCATATTTAGTTAATATTTCCTGCAATATCTCGTTATGCTGAAATACATCTTTAGCAATAATCGCAATTAACGCATCGGCGTATCCATCACAACGCATAATAATTGGAACATTCATGTGATTATTCAAATATTCATACATTTCTCGTTCTTCCTCTTTGGTAATACCACTGAATCTCATCCAATATCCCCAAAAGAATGAATATCCTGCCTTATCATAATCTACAAACGCCCAAAAATTCTTTATAATCTCATTATCCATCAACTTATGATAGTGATATTTCACAACCTGTGCAGTTGTTCCAACGTTTTTAGCTATCTTACTATAACTCGCTCGTCCATCCTTATCTAGCTCATATAGAATCTTTTTATCTAAAATAGTGATTTTTTGCATATATTTTTTATTGTTTTTTATACCCACATCTCTATTTTAGTATAAAATTTAAAAGAAATCAAGAAATCTATAGACATTTTATACTAAACATGCTATTATATACTATTACAATAAAAATAGCTTAAAAGTTTTTTGTTGTATGCTCATTAAAAACTAATTAACCCGAAAAGGAGTGCAGAATGAAAGATCAAGTACACATACTAATCATAGAGGATAAGCAAAATCATTTAGAGAATGCTCGATTAACTTCTCAGGAAATAGCAGGTAGTGATCTTTTAAGAATTGCAGACATTCAGATTTCCGTTGACTTTGCAACTAATTATGTGGAAGCAATAGAACTGATGAGCGCAAATTGTTATGATGGCATTGTCTCTGATATCTTCTTCCCGTACAGTAACGAAAGAGAATGGGATGAGGAGATTAAAAACAAGTGTTTTTCAGAGCTGGAAAAGTATTATTTGGGATTCATAAAAACCCAAGCATTTAACTATGTTCATGCTATGCATAACTGGATGGAGAGATCTTCATTGCACCCAACTGGTCTCGTGATAGCGATTGAAGCAGTTAATAGGAATATACCTTTCATTTTCTGCTCCGACACCTACCATCACGGACTTTGCACACAACCAGTCTGCGACTGGGGTAGAGAAAGAAAAATGGCCGAGATTGTAGATTCAGAAGGCCTTGAAAAAGAAGATCTCGAATTGCCCTTTGAGGAGGCATTATTCATCGAAAGGTCACTAACCAAAAACTGGGATCGCGCTCTTACAGAGGTATTAGCTATGATCTCAGAAAAAGTGCGTATTATTCAGGAATTAAAGAATAAGAGCTTCCTTGATCAAGATAACGATGCAGGCTTAATGCTTGTGTCTATGGAAAAAATCAGGTTGTTAACGCAAAGACTCCAAGATCTTAATGTAACCGAAAACTTCGATGAGGTAATAAGAAAGAAACTCCTTAATCACATTAAAAGAATAGAAAATCTCGCTTCAATAAAAAAGTTTGCTGATGCTATCCGCATCACAAAGAAGGAACTTGAGCTATTGTAGTCCAAAATCTCTCCCACGACACCTTATTTAAGGTGTCGTGGTTTTTTGTTTATAAAAAACCCTCTTAATAAGAGGGTTTTATTATCTTCTACTAAGTTTTTAACCTAGTTTACTCTTTTCTCAATCAATCTTTCAATGATCTTTTCAGCCACATTAATTCCGGTTGCAGCTTCAAATCCTTTGAATTGAGCTGAAGTGTTTACCTCTAGAGCAGTATAGTCATCTCCAACCTTCATAAAATCAATTCCAGCGTAAAACAAATTTCCTTCTTTCATAATCTTTAAGGCATATTTTTTCAGCTTTTCATCAGTAGGAACGATTGTCGCCTTTCCGCCTAGTGAAACATTAGACTTAAATCCCTCTTGAGCTTCTCTCTTGATTACTCCCAAAACCTCTCCGTCCAAGCAAAGTACGCGGTAATCAACACCTTTTGACTCTTCAATATATTTCTGAAGCAAGAAACCTGCTTTCCCAACCGGAACCAAATTCGCCTTAATGGAGTCAAAGTTGTCTTCAATAAATATCTTTACCTCTTCTTTATTATTAACAATTTCAACAAATTTCCCTACGGTTCCAATGTTTCGCTTAATAATACAAGGAAATCCCCCTACTTTCTCCACAATTCCATCAACCTCATAGGAATTTAACAAAACTGTACTCGGAGTTGTCATATCTATCCTGCTAAAGAAAGCATTCGTAGAAAATTTGTCAGCAAATTTAACAGAGTTAACATCAGGCCACACAAGCTTCTCACTTAAAGTCTCTGCAATATAATGACTTACTACTGAGTTCGACAGTATCCACGCAACACTTCCTTTTTCCACTTCTATCTCAGTCCCATCAATATCATACATCTTTCCATCTTGCATAAAGATTTTATACATATTCACAACCTTCACATCCACTCCCATCTTTTTTCCTTCCTCTTGAAACCTCAAAGCCCTGTGGTCTTTTAGTATCTCAGAGAAAACATACATTTTCCTCTTACCTTCTTCTTTTTTAAATAAATTCCTACTTTTTTGAGTTATATTTTTCCAAAGCATATTCGATAATATTTTTAGCTGGATTTACTCCAGTTGTCTTTTTAAATCCTTGCCATTGAGGGCCTGAGTTAACCTCTAAAACCATCAAACCCCTCTCACTTTCAATAATATCCACCCCGGCAACATCATAACTCATAGCCTTAGTTGCATCCAAAGCCATTTTCTCCAATTCCGGTGAAACATCAACTTGTTCACTTTTTGCTCCCAGTGCAATATTTGATCTAAAATCCCCTTCAGCTAAGTAGCGTTTCATAGCACCAAGAACCTCACCACCAACAACAAATACTCTTATATCGAATGCTATTGGAACATACTCCTGAATCATCCAATCACCAGCTTGCTTTTCCAAAAAACTAGATGCCTCATTAAAATCATCCAATTTAGTCACTCCTTGACCTTGCCTTCCATCCGTTGGTTTTGCGATAATCGGAAATGGAAACTCTAAAAGCTTTTCTTTCGACTCACTAAAATCAACGTACTTAAGCGTTCTTGGATAAGAAATGTTATTTTGAGCCATTTTACTCGCCTCAAACATTTTACCATTCACATAAACCTTTCCTAGTGCACTATCAATCACTATCTTCCCATCACTAACCAATTTTTCAGCTAGAATTAAGGAGTCTGAAAGATATTTGGAATATGTCCTGAAAATAAATATATCAAAATCATCTAGATTCTTTCCACTCCATTCAACTATCATCTTCCCTTCTCCATCAACCTTAAAAATCATTTCTCTTTGATGCATCAGTTCATATTCAAAGCCTTTTCCAGTAATCTCATCAACTAAATCCATTGTATTTGGACTTTTTCTCGCCCCAATAATCGCAAAGCGTGGTTTTTTCATATTTTTTTATTCATTAAATTGATAGTCTTTCTTTATTCTATCCCAAATATCCAAAACATGTAAATTAGGACCTTGAATTTCATTCAGATCAACACTCCCAATCTCCATCAAGTCACCTAAAGTTTGCAAGTTTAAGCCTGGAACAAAGGCAAGTTTTTCCAGCCCAGCATCTTGTAGTTTCTTGTTAACAAATTGACCTTCTAAATAAGATGTATCCCAACTTCGAGTCAAAAATCCAGACTTACTACTCAAATCATTCCCGCCATAAAAGAGTCTTTTTGCTGAATTCAGAGCTACTCCCACTTTCTTTTTAAATAATTCATTAGCTTTTTCTTCATCCATTATACCTTTCTTTACTTGCGCTAGAATAGCCTTTCTCTCCCATTCATAAGCTGCTTTCGCACAATCCAAATAATCCCCTCCGTCCAAGCGCTTCATCATTGCATTTGCATAATTAACCTTAGAATAAGAGTGGATCCCAAAAGCTTTCATAGAAACCTCGTCCTCAAGCATCTTTGCGCCTCCTTCTGAAAAAACAAACGCTCTTCCTGCTTTCAGTGAGCCTTGGAGAATCTTAAATGGCAACTTTGCACTATTTAAAGACTGTATCATGTGTCCCATTTCATGCCCAAGCACCACAGAAAACATATCATGAATCGATCTTTTTTTAGT
>JBHPHA010000023.1:0-17726 GCA_042569905.1 Patescibacteria group bacterium | reverse complement strand
GTTAAAAATACCTTATGTGACAACCAAAAAGCTCCCAATATAATTAATGCAATAATATCGAAAACTAACATTAAAAATTCTCCTGAATATTTTTTAATAAAGGACTAAAGTAGCTTATAAAAATAGCATCTTAGATTATTTTTGTCAAACTTTTTTGATTCCAAGAGAGCTAATGTAATTGAATTATTTCTGAAACAATGTAAGCTGTATGTAAGCTTAATATTTATTTTAGTGGAAAAAGAGGAGTGAATAATGTATCGAAAAAAATGTGAAGATTGTCAAAATGAGTGGGTAACTAAAAATAAAACTGAAAAGTGCTCAAAATGTGGCTCTGAGAAAGTAAGCATTATAGATGAGATCGATTCTTATCTGCAGACAAGGTAGTGAAAAACTCCAGAAAACAAAAGCGATGTAACTTAACAAGCTACATCGCTTTTTATATTTTTAACTACAACACTAAACTCTCTTTAAAGGTGCGTGCTTGACGGAAAGTTTTTTAATCCCCTGTTTAGGAAAGGCTATTGTGAAAATGCCCTTTTCTTTGGAGATAACAATACCTTCTCCAAATTCTGGATGACTAACTCTCTCACCATCTCTGAAGTTATTTTTATTACTAAAATCAACTTCCTTGGATGACTTTTTCTTTTTAAAAGAGTTAAAGCTAGTGTTAAAAGTATTATCTTCAAGTTTTTCAATATTTTCTTCCATTAATTTATTTGGAATATCATCAAGAAATCTTGATGGGGGATTGGCTTGAGTAGAGCCAAAAAACGTGCGAAGTCTGGTAAAAAGAAGGAACACTTTTTCTTTAGCTCGGGTTATTCCTACATACATCAACCGTCGCTCTTCCTCCATTTCACTTTCACTAAGCATACTTCTTGAATGTGGAATTATTCCCTCCTCTAATCCTATAATAAAAACACTCGGAAATTCTAAACCTTTAGCGCTATGTAGCGTCATTAAATGAACTGCTTCTTGATCTTGGTTTATTTTATCAGTGTCCGATACTAAGGCAACTTCTTCTAGGAAAACACGCAAAGAATTGGCGGAATTTTCTTCAATATATTTAGTTGCTACACTTAAAAGTTCATTAATATTTTCTTTTTTAACATCCCCATCAGCACCTTCCTTGAGAAGTGCTGCTTCGTAGCCACTTTTTTCAAAAACTTTTTCAATAAGCTCAGATAAATCAATTTTCTCTATTTCTTCTTCCATCTCTTTGATAAAAGCGCAAAAGTTTTGAATAGCTGTAATTTTTGGCTTGGTTAACTTGGAATCACTAAAATTAGGAGATGTAGCTGACTCAATAGGGTTTAGTCCATTTTCTTGAGAGAATTTTATCCATTTTTCCATGGTTGCTATTCCAAGACCTCTTTTGGGTTCATTAATAATTCTACTTAAAGCTATGTAATCATCGTTATTCTGAATAAATTTTAAGTAAGAAATAATATCTTTTATTTCTTTTCTTTGATAAAACTTTATTCCACCGATAATTCGGTAGGGAATAGAATTTCTTAATAAAGATTCCTCAATAGTTCTTGATTGGGCATTAGTTCTATAAAGCACTGCAAAATCAGAGTAACTATTTTCTTTTGTTGAGACATTTTCTCGGACAACATTTGAAATAAACTCCGCTTCCTCTCTTTCATCACTAGCTTCAAAGGATGTTATAAGTTGACCCTCTTTGTTTTCTGTCCAAACCTTCTTGTCTTTTCTATTAACATTTTTTGAGATCACGCCGTAAGCAGCATCTAGGATTATTTGAGTAGAGCGATAATTTTGTTCTAAGTTTATAATTTTTGCTTCTGGGTAATCTTTTTCAAAATTTAAGATATTTTTAATGTCAGCTTGTCTCCATCCATAGATCGATTGCCAATCATCACCAACAACACAAATGTTGCGGTATTTCTTAGCTAAAAGTTCAATAAGCGCATATTGCGCATGATTAGTATCTTGATACTCATCAACAAGTAAATATTTAAAAGTTTCTTGATATCTAGCTAATATTTCAGGAAAGTCTCTGAATATTTTTACAGTCAATCGAATGAGGTCATCAAAATCAAGAGAATTAGTCTCCTTTAATCCCGCTTGGTACTTAGTATAAACCTTTGCCACAGTTTCTTCATATAAGCCAGTTGCATTATTTTCAAAAAAAGCATCATCTTCAAGACCATTCTTAGCTTTACTAATTGCGCCCATAACAGAAGCAGGATTGAATTGGTCCTTGTTTATTTCTAAATCTTTAAATATTTTCTTTATAAGTGATTTTTGATCCTGATCATCAAATATATTAAAAGATCTATTGTAACCAAGCTTATCAATTTCTTTTCTTAGGATTTGAACACAAATACTGTGAAAGGTTCCAATATGAGGTAGAATAACGGGTGCATTAGGATTTTTAGCAGTTTCTTTGAGTAGCTCAGAAATTCTTTCTTTCATTTCCTTAGCGGCTTTATTGGTAAATGTTACAGCAAGGATGTTTCTAGGATTTATGTTTTTTTCATGTACTAAGTAAACTACTTTATAAGTAAGCGTCCTTGTTTTTCCAGATCCTGCCCCGGCAATTACTAGAACAGGTCCAGTTGTTGCTTCTACAGCTTTTCTTTGATCTTTATTTAATTCAGTTAATAAGTTCATTTATTTTAAAATATATTTAGATTATTTGTTGTTCTTTTTTCTGTGAAATTTTTTATGAGTATCCTTGAGTTGATTATTTGTTATGTGAGTATAAATCTGAGTTGTAGTGATGGATGAGTGTCCGAGCATCGACTGAACACTTCTGATATCTGCTCCATTGGAAAGTAAGTCTGTTGCAAAGCTGTGTCTGAGCATATGAGGGTGAACATTTTTTACGATACCAGCTTGCTTTGCGCAAGCTTTAACAATCCGCTGAACACTTCTGGGTGTTAATCGTAAATCGAAATTAGCAGAAGTTTTATTGGATTGTGGAAGTCTTGTGAATAATGCATCATCCATATCTGTACGCTTAGCTTTATATTGCTTGAGTGAAGTTTTAGCATCATCTGATATAAATACAATGCGGACTTTGCCACCTTTTCCTTTTACGCTAAATTCTTGCTTTTCTAAATTAACTTGATCCCAATTTAAACTCGTTAATTCTGAGACACGAAGTCCTGATGAAAAAAGTAGATGCAATATGGCTTTATTGCGCAGATTTTTTAAATCAGACCCGTTTGAAGAATTTAGTATATCATCTAATTCATCTAGTGATAAGAAATCTATTACTCTTTGTGAATCATAATGAATTTCAATTTTTTCAGCCGCCAATGTTTTAACATCAATCTTAGCTAAATATTTTAAAAAGCTTCTAAGCGCAATCATATGATAGGCTAAAGTTGATTTGTGCAGTGAATTTCCATGTATATCTTTTAATTTCCTAAGTCTAAGCTGGTAACTTCTAATTACCTCTAAATTTATATTGCCAACATCAGTTACTCCGGTTATGAATATAAACCTTTCAATGTATTGGCGGTAATTGTAAATTGTACCTTGTGCTCTGTCTAGGTCTACCAATAGATGATCTAGGAAATCGTCTAATAATTTTTGTATTTGCATAATAGTATGTAAATTTTCAATTTTACAAGATAAATTAATGATTAAATCATCTTAAATTGATTGAATGCTGAAAATTTTAAATTGAAAATTCTCTATTCATAAGACTAACTTATTTCTTTCAAAACATAAAGCCATATTATTTCTAAAAAGCTTGTCAATAGTGCCTGTGTATAACTTTTTGGAAATCCATTGACTTTTTCTGAATATGTACTATACTCATTTTCAAGTGTAAAAATTAGAGTTTTGTTTTAATGGGTTGATGGAAAAAACCGTATTTTTGTTTTTTTAGGATATTGCCCTACGGAGTAAAACTATTTGAAAGGAAAATCGCTCTATTAGTAATAAATTATTAGGCGTAACAACTGTAAGGTATTTTAGTTTAAAATCTTTACATACAAAGACATATAACCTTCAACGAAGGATTATTAGATTTATCAAAAGACATAGGACTATCAAATTAATTCACTTACTCAGAAACTACTCAGCTTTTGCGATAGTTGTTTCAAGTTCTATTCTAGTGGTAGCAACTAATTTATCCGCTCAAGGAGGTTCAAATAAACTGCTTCTTGGACAATGGATTGATACCAAGGAGGAGAGTGCTATAAATAAAGACAAATTAGAGAGTCAGTATAGCCGAAAGAGTAACCTAGCAATGGTGCCTCTTTCTGCAACAACAAATGTAATTGATCCTGATGCAAAAGAGGATGAGTCGTTAGTATTCATTACTCAGGCACAAGGTCAAGTTGCAGTTGCTGCAGCTAGTCCTGTACTTAGAGACCCTCAAGAAGATGGCGGGGTTACTGTGTATGAGGTACAAAGTGGAGATACAGTTAGTTCGATTGCTAAGGAGCATAGTATTACTACAAATACAATACTTTGGGCTAATGACTTAGATGATATAGATTCAATTATGCCAGGAGACAGGATATTCATCCTTCCTGTAGCAGGATTGAGTCACATTGTTAAATCAGGGGAAACGATTGAGAAGATTGCGAAGGAATACAAAGCTGATAAAAATAAGATTATTGCTTTCAACGAGCTTCCTGCTGATGGACAATTAAAAGAAAAACAAGAAATTATTATTCCAGGAGGTCAAAAAGAGATCCCTCAAGGGGAAGTAGGAGCAATTTCTGGTATTGAAAGAAGACAATATGCTACTCCTTCCGGAGGTTCTCCAACTGTTTCTGGTTGGAAGAAACTTGAAGGTAAGGCTGGAACTGGTCATAAGTTCCCATATGGCTATTGTACTTGGTATGTTGCTCAAAGGCGTTATGTGCCTTGGAGTGGTAATGCTGGAACATGGCTATATAAGGCTAAGGCTCTTGGATATAAGACAGGAAAGACCCCAAGAAAAGGTGCTATTCTTGTAACATCTGAATCTTGGTGGGGACATGTTGCTGTTGTTGAGAGTGTGGGAAAAAATACGATTACCGTTTCAGAGATGAATTATAAGGGATGGGCAAAGTCCAGCAGAAGGACGATTTCCACTAAAAATAGAGTTATCAAAGGGTATATATATTAAATAAAAAACAGGCTGCAGGAGGCCTGTTTTTTTTATTTTGTACTTTTATGTTTTTCTGATATAATAATTTTGAGAAGTTTTTGCTTAAAATAGGTACTAAAAAAAATAAAAATAAAATGAATTTTTGGATTTTTCAAAAAAATAAAAAAAGATTAAAGAAGACTTTCTTTAAAATAGGTCTTTTTTGTGTTTTCTCATTCTTAATACTAAGCGCAAGTGTTGACGTTGTTGATACCACGAATACAATATGTGTATCTGAAAATGGAAGTCAGTATTATTCTGGTGTTGAATCGGAAAAAGCTATTCAAATAAGCTTGATGCAAGGTGCTGAGGCTAGTTTTATGGGTGGAGTGGAAGACTTTCTTATTAATGTCCCAGTTAAATTTTGGACAGAAGGAGAGGGTTCTGGTTGGATTTCGGGTGCAGCGTCTGCTGCTGCTAAGCCGTTTGTCTGGACGATTAATTTTATTTTAAATACGACAGTTAATGTTTTAGGTGTGGGGCTGAGAGTGGCGGGTGCTTTCATAGATTTGAGTATTAATAGTGATACTATACAAGAGGTTATGATTGACAATCCAGGTGTTTATCTGGGTTGGTCATTTTTGAGAGATGTTTTGAATTTGTTTTTCATGTTCATTTTATTATTTTCTGCTTTCGCAACGATTTTCCAGGTAGAGAAATATCATTTAAAAAAGATAATTATCCTCTTGGTAGTAATGGCGCTACTGACTAACTTTAGTTTTCCGATTACGTTGTTTGTTATAGATTTTTCAAATTCAGCTATGTTTTTCTTAGCAGGTAATATGTTTGGTGATGGCGTTTCTCCGTCTGCAAGTCTGAATGGCTTACTTAGTACGGGACCGTTCCTGAAGAATGTTATGGATAGTGCAAATGGATTTGAGCAAATTGAAATATTTTTATATCAAATAATGTTTCTTTCAGGGGTGTTGTTTATCAGTTTCATCTATGGAATCATGTTTTTTGTGAGGCTTGTTGTGCTGATGTTTTTATTGATACTTTCACCTGTGGGATTTGTTTTTGCTATTTTTCCAGGAACAAAGAGTTTAGCGGATTCTTGGTGGAGCAATCTGTTTAAATATGCCACAATGGGACCAATAATGCTTTTCAGTTTGCTAATGGCTTTTGTTGTTTTTGCAGGGAGTATGAAAGGTGTTTCAGGTGACCAAGTTGAAGGTTTCTTTAACAATGTTGTTATAGGTGTAAGTTCAATGATTTTTCTTGGTGTAGGCTTTGTGTTTTCCCAGAAGATTGGGGGAGTGGCTAGTACTGTCGGTTCTAAAGTGACTAGCTTTACTGCAAATGGTTTGAAAAAAGGTGCTATGGGTGCTGCAAGGCTTACAGGTATTCCTGGTGGAATTAAACAGAGGTATGATTATGTAAAAGGAAGGACTGAAGCTGGAATTAGATCAAGGGAATCTCAAGTAGCTGGTATGGCTCTGAAGCTCCCAAGGTTTGCTGAGACTGGTCGTTTTGGCACTGGAGCTATAGGTAAGGCTCTGAATGTTGGTATGGTTGGTGCAGAAAAAGGGGTAGCGGCGACTACTGATCCAGCTGCTCAAAAGAAGATGGTGGCAGAGCAAGCTAAGTCATATGAAAATGAGGATAAGGATGTATTGAAGACAAGGGCGAAAACTGGAGATGCTGGAGCAGCTTACAGGCTTGCTCAAGATGGAAATATGGACAATGCTACCTATACTGAGGTTGTAGCTAAAACTAAAGATAAGAATGTGATGGAGATGATAGATGGAAAAGTGAAGGAGAAAAGAGTTGACTTGGTGATAAACCGTAAGATTAAGGAGGCTGGACACACCAAGGGAACACACGCGGCACAAGGTATGGCTGAGGCTGAATTATTGAAACTAAATAAAGATGCTTGGAGTAAATTGGATTTCAATGAGCTTCTTAATGACGGAGATATGCAAGTAGCTGCTCATGAGATATTTAATGATAACAATAAGATGGATCAGAATACTAGAAATGATATTAGGAAGAATGTTAGTGGTGAAAATCTAGTTGCAATGGATGGATCAGGGTTGGTGTAAAATATTTTTAAAGTATAATGATATACTAAAATGCGAAAAAATAAATTTTTAGAATTAAATAAACAACTTCAAGTTGAGAGATGTACTATTCCTCAAGCTGTTTTTTCCACGATTAACCCTGATGATGAGACTGATAAACAGATAATCGAAAGACAGGAAAAGTTTCTTCAGTTATCAGAAGATATTAAAGATAAACTTGTTTCTAGTGAAACTTCAAAAAAAATCGAAAATATTGGAAAAAGATATGGGTTGGAATTACTGCAATTAGCTCCAATAGCAAGAGCCATTAGGAATTACTATTTTGGAGATATTAATACTGATCAATTTTCTGAGATTTTTTCAAGGGAAATCGGTGTAGATACTAGGATTGCGCAGGAAATAGCTGCTTATGTTACTCGAGAGATCGTTGAAAAAGATATTTCTGGAGGCAAGATAATTAAAATGTCTCTTTCTGATGCGATCAAAAAATATCCAGCATTGGCAGAGCAGTTAATTACCGCTGCTCCAATTGCTCCTCAAAATGCAACGGAACAACCAAGAAAGCCATCGCTTGGGAATTGGATTAAGGATTATATCAATGTGATGGGAACGGGAAAGCATAGTACAATGGAAAGAGGAAAGTATCTGTATGGAAGTAAGCGCACTAGAACTGTTTCAGCTACAGAGAAAAATGTTTTATCTGAAATGATTAGAGCTTTAGAGGAACATATCCCAGTTTCAATTGACGTGATTAGAAATAAAGTAATTTTTAATAATGTTAATAAGGGAGGATTTGAGCGAAAAAATAATATTAAAAAAAAAGTCACTAGTAATGCAGCAGCTCAAGAAGAATCACATGTCGTCAAGAGAGCTCGTCAGGGAAATATGGAACTCAGAAGTGATCATCATAATGAAGATGAAGTAAGAGAGGTTGTTGAGGAAACTAACATAAAGTCTATGAAATTTGACGCACCTCATCGACTATCAAATGAAGAATAGTAATCCAAGATATTAATTTAAAAACAAATGATATTTAATGTCCCACAATTTATTGATGTTGAAGATAAGATTGTCGGCCCACTTGGGTGGAAGCAACTTTTTTGGATTTTTGGATTAGGTGCTGTTCTGATGGTTCTTTGGAATATTTTGGAAAAACAAGTATTTATTATTGTGTCTATTCCAATTTCTGGAGTATTTCTCGCATTTGCTTTTGTGAGGCCTTATGGGCAGCCGTTAACTAGGTTTGTTATGTCAATGTTCGGCTTCATTTTTCGCCCAAAGGTGTATATGTGGAAAAGAGAAGAGGGTATTAGTGCAAAAAAAATCACACCTAAGAAGATGGACGCTGCTGATGTTGTAGAAAAAGAGGAGCTAACTTCAGCGGAACTAGATGAGTTGGTCGGGTTACTAGAGCAACAATCAAAAGGGATTAAAAAATAAAATTGAGTTAAATTAATATGGAATTACTGCATTCAAAAAAAACAAAAACAAACAATTCAAGCTCTCAGAAATATGTAGATGTTCGTGAGATTAAAGGAGATGTTATGGTTTTGAAAAACAACTCTCTTAGAGCTGTGCTTTTAGTTTCTTCTATTAATTTTGACCTGAAATCAATCGAGGAGCAAGACGCGATTATCATAGGTTATCAAGGTTTTTTGAACTCTTTGGATTTTCCTTTGCAAATTATGACTCAATCTAGGAAATTAGATATTGATAAGTATTTGGAATTATTAAAGAAAAAAGAGAAGGTGAGTGAAAATGAACTTATGAAAATGCAAATTTCAGAATATTCTAATTTTATCAAAAACCTAACAGACGTATCTCAGATTATGTCGCATTATTTCTACTTAGTGATTCCTTTTTATCCGACAGAAAGTAAAGAAGGTGGTTTTATGTCGAAAGTTTCAGGAATGATTAACCCGAAGCAATTAGTTGTTGAGAATACGGAGATGTTTGAGACGTATAAGAACCAATTATGGCAAAGGATTGACCAGGTTGCGAGTGGGTTAAGTAGGATTGGGTTAAATGCGACCCCTCTTAAAACTGAAGACTTAATAGAATTACTATATTCATCATATAATCCTTCTTTGCGTCATAAAGACGTTATTAAGGATCTTGAGAGTATGGATTTACAATAAAAATAAAAAGAAATATGTTGAATTTATTTAAAAATAAAACAGGTGCAACCGATACAATTCTAGAGAATGAAAGAATGTATCAAAAAGGACTAGCTCGAGTGAAAGATCTCATTGCTCCTTCAGCGATTAAAATTGCTCCGGGTTACATTGAAATTGGTGACGTTGTTTCCAAGACCGTTTTTGTGGTAGCTTTTCCTAAATTTTTAAGTACTAATTGGTTTTCGCCTATTATTAATATTGATTTTCCAGTTAATATTTCAATGTTTGTTCACCCAATGGATACGAGGGATATTCTGAAAAACTTGAGGAAAAGTGCTACGCAAGTTCAATCTCAAATTAGCATTGAGGCCGAGTCTGGAAAAATTAGAAACCCAGTTTTAGAGTCAGCATTTGAAAACATTGAAGACCTAAGGACAAAACTACAAGAGGGAACTGAGAAATTTTTCAGAGTAGGAATTTATATTACAGCATTTGGTGAGGATATTAAGGCTGTTAATGAAGTTATTCAAAGCGTTGAATCAATTCTTGAGGCTCAATTGGTTTATGTTAAACCAGCTGATTTTAGGATGGAGCAAGGGTTTTTGTCTTCAATACCAATAGGGCAGGATTCCTTAGGAGTTGCGAATAATCTTAATACATCACCTCTTTCAACTACATTTCCATTTGTTTCTGCTGACCTGTCTTCAAATGAGGGTATTTTATATGGAATCAATAGACATAATAATAGTTTAATACTCTTTGATAGATTCGCGATGGAGAATGCGAATATGGTTGTTTTTGCTAAATCCGGAGCTGGTAAGAGTTATGCAATTAAGTTAGAGGTTTTAAGGTCGCTAATGTTTGACACTAGTGTGATTATTATTGACCCAGAAAATGAGTACAAACATCTGTGTAATACAGTAGGGGGTTCTTTTGTTAAGATTTCATTGAGTTCAAAATCTCATCTAAATCCTTTTGATGTTCCGAAGGTTCACGAAGATGAAAATCCAGCGGATGTTTTGAGAAATAACATAGCTAACCTTATTGGTCTTTTGCATATTATGCTAGGACACCTGACTCCAGAAGAGGATTCAATCTTGGATCGCGCCATTCATGAAGTGTATGCAATAAGAGATATCACAGAAAATACTAACTTTAACGCACTTGCTCCAGAATCATTCCCAACAATGTCTGATCTTTATGAGGTTTTAAGGAATATGAAGGAGGCAGAGTCTCTTGCGACGAGGCTAGAGAGATACACAGAGGGTATTTTCTCTGGATTTATTAATCAACATACAAATATTAAAATAAAAGACAAGCAGTTAGTTGTATTTAATATTCGCGATTTAGAAGACGAATTAAGACCAATTGCGATGTATTCAGTTCTGCAATATATCTGGAATGAAATGAGATCTGATTTGAAAAAAAGAATGGTTGTTGTTGATGAGGCTTGGGTGATGATGCAGAATGAAGATGCCGCAGCTTTCTTGTTTGGAATTGCGAAAAGATGTAGAAAATACTACACAGGCTTAACTACAATTACTCAAGATATTAATGACTTTTTAAATTCTAGGTACGGAAAGCCTATTGTTACAAATTCTTCAATCCAGCTTCTTTTAAAGCAATCCCCAGCAGCGATTGATAATGTTGTAGAGACTTTTTATCTGACAGATCAAGAAAAGTTTTTATTGCTGGAAAGTAATGTTGGAGAGGGTATATTTTTTGCGGGAAATAAGCATGCCGCGATTAAGATAATTGCTTCGTATAGTGAAGATCAGATTATTACATCCGACCCAAGGCAGTTATTGGAAATTGAGGAAGCTAAGAAGGAGCTGGATGAGTTGGGATAATTTTAATAAGTGATGGTAATATTTTAAAATAAATTATGTGCGCAATGTCTGTGGCTCAGTCTGGATACAGAAAGAAGCTTCTAAAAAATAGAGGCTCTTCAGGAGGGGCAATGATGGGGAGTGAAGGAATGCCTCAAGGAGGAAGTATGGGGTTGGGTGGAGAGAGGTCTGGATTTAAGATTAGAGTTAAAGCTACTGATGCGTTGATTTATGGAGGAGCTCTTTTTTTGGCATTGTTTAAGGATTTCATCTTAGATTATGTGGGGTTGGGATCATTACCAGTCATTGGAACGGTGACAACAGCTATGATTGCAGGAGCAATATTTATACTATTTTGGTTTGATGGGATGTCTGCTGCAAAAGGTATGGTAAGGAGAATGGTAGTTTTTGGGATAGGTAGCGCTATAGAGGGTTTTGTGGTTGGGGTAAATTTTGCACCAATAGAGACACTTACTGTTATTATTGTGTATATGATGGTTTTAAAAAGTAGAATGAATTAAGATATGAAAATTAGTAAAATTATAGATATCAAAAAAGATAAGAGAGTGGGTCTGATTACAACAGCAATTGTTATGATTGTGTGCCTTTTTTTGTCTGCGAGTTTTCCAAGTGAGAATTCATTTCAAACTATAGTGGTAAACTTAATATTTCTTGTTATCTTACCTGCTATATATATAAAACTAATCTTAAGGAGAAAATTTGCCGAGTTTGGTTTGCAAAAAGGGAGCTCGAATAAAGGAATTATTTGGATGATTGTGAGTTTTATGTTTTTATCACTATTTTTATATGGAGCAATAAACTATACTAGAATAGCAGAAGATTATTGGATAATGAGGTTTTTGAAGAAGAATTTTCTAGCTTTTCTTATTTATCAATTGAGCGGTGGTGTTATTCTGGCTATGGTTGAATTCTTTTTTCGTGGTTTTGTCATGCATTATTTTTATGATATGTTCGCTAAAAAGTATTTTGCAGTTATTTTTCAATTTCTTGTATTTACAGTTTTCATCTGGAGCACAGGAGCGCTTAAATTTAATTGGATTGTCATGGTTCAAGTATTTCTAGCATTTTTTTCAGGAATAATTGCATATAAAAGTAAGTCAATATTATACTCGTATTTATTCGCTTTGATCTCAAATGTTGTTTTGGGAACAGTGATAATAAAGATGAGTTATTTAAATTAAAATATGAATAAAATAAAAAAAATTGCAGCAATATTAATGATTATTGCCCTAAATATTGTGCCGATTAACCAGGCTATGGCGCTTGGCCTTGATTCTGAGACTGTTGCTGATGGTGTGGAAGCGGCTCTTGATGCAATAGGGATGACCCGAGAGGACATTGTCGAATCTATTAATGATGGAGGATTAGGGACATCGAGTACGTCGTTGATGGACGGATTTCTTGATGATAATTTCGAAGATTTAAGTACAGATGCTATTGGCTGGTCCGTTGAGAGTGGACTGGAGGCTGTTGACCCTGGGACAAAATATGTAATGGAAGAGATTTTTAAAATGAGTCCTGATAGAATGGGAAGCACCACGAGTCAAGTTAATGCACATGAAAAAAAAGGAATTGCGCCAGAAGTGGAATTGATGTTTTCTCCTGAAAATCCAAAAGTTGGTGAAGAAATAAAAGTCTCAGCTTTTCCTATTAATTTTAACGATGATGGTGATGAATTTTATTTCACATGGTTTTTGAAGCATAATGACGGAAGTGGTTCTGGAAGTGATGAGGCGGGAAGAATGATGAAAAATGGAAATACGGATTGGGATGAAAATGGTCATATGAATATAGAAGATTACAAAATAGAGGCAATGAGGATTATTGCAGCGGGTAATTATGATCACAGGAAGGCTAATTATGGAGGAAGCTCTGACAGTGATAATGATGGAATGAAAAGTTTGGATGGAGATATTCAAGATGGCGAGAATAACTGTAAGGGTGGGGATGATGAGGACTGTACAGAAGCTTCTTTTGGTGGTTTGAATATTAAAAAGCCAACCGATGGATTTCGTTGTTACGTGAAGGATTTTGAAGGAGGTGGTATACACGAGATTATAATTGGAACTGTTTCAGAAATCACAGAGGCAACTTGTCTTGGAGAGGATTGTTCGATTAATCCTGATTCATTGTGTATACATAATTTTGCACACGCTCCAGGTCAAATTACTGGTGACGGAAAGTTTACTGATAAGGAAGAAGAATTTTGGGGAACAAATCCAAATGATCCAGATACAAATGATGATGGTGTGAATGATGAAGCTAGTGTCGCTGGTGTTGGTATGAATAAATTGAGTTGGAAATTTTATCCAGGTGACGAAGTAGGTGTTATTGTGGAGGGTGTTGGAATGAAGCAAACAAAGCACGATGATGCTAGTGGTATGGTTATGTATGCGATGCCTAGAAATAATTTTGATGTGAACGGGACAGGTTGCAAGATCACGCACAAAGAAGATTACTGGAAAAAAGTAGCAGGAGTTAATATACCTATTTCTTCTGCTAATTTCGATATTACACAGTGTCTGGAATATAACTTTGTGAACCCTATGGACGGGAACCAACCCGGGATGCTAGATGTTAATTTGAGTCACACTCCAGATAAACCTAAGAATTCCACGACTAGTGAACATGGTGAACATCTTACTGTAACAGCCATGATAAATAATCCTGAAATAGACGAAGATCAAATCTATTATAGGTGGACAGTGGAACACAGCGATTCTTTTAGAAGGAAAGTAGAGGATTGGGAGGAAATTTCTAATAGTCCGAGTTTTAGAGACGTTACAGGTGTTCAATACTTAGAAGGTCTTGGCTTAGATACTTTAGAGATGGATTTAAATGTAGATAATTTGAAGTCGTATATGAGGGTTTCAGTGGAAGTTGAGGAATATTATGATGAGAATGTTAGTCGAGGTGGAATCGCCGAGGAAATTATAACAATTAACTTAGATGAAGGTAATAATATACAATTCTACTCCAATACTTCAGGTGGTGAAATTTGTGAAGGTGGTGAGATTTGTCAGGCATTAAATAATCAGGTCATTGAAGCTACGGTTGAAGGTGATTATAGGAATTATTTATGGACTATTAATGGAAAGGAAGCTGATGATAAATTCAATGATGGGATTTTAAAGCAGAATAATGCTGTCAGATTTCCTATTCAAGGAAAGCCAGGAGATATCTATACTGTCAATGTAGTCGCTAATGATACGGCTACGGTTGATGCTGATGGTGATAAAAATAACGGAAATAAATTAGAAGCTAGCCGAACCTTGATGATAATAGAGCCATTTATTAAGCTGATTCCAAGAAATGGGGCTAGGCCAAAATTATTAGGAAAATATATTGGACTCGATGGGGAAGAAATTGAGGATGAAAGCAAGACTTCTTTTGAGGCAGAATTTGGACCAGATGATATTGAGCAAGTGATTGAAATTGAGGCACAATTTGTTCCTTCTTGGCTACCTTCCGATCTTAAAATCGATTGGGTGATTGATGGTAATGCAGTTGAAGATTTTCACGAACCCCTTTTGAGAATAGACACAAAAGACTATCCAGATGGATCAAAATTTAATATAACGGCGTCGTCAGTATATGTTCAAGATATACAAACTCGTAAGGATTTGAGGGATAAATGGAATATTTCTCAATTTAAAACAGGTGACAGAGCACTAGTTGGTGGAGTTGGTGTATCCAAGATTATCAATCCAGAACTGGCTTCTGCTCGTAAAGCCCCTATAAGGGTAATGGCTAGTTTGATTTCTGGACTTCCAAGTCAGATAATGTTCTTGTTCAGAATAGCGTTAACTATGACAATGATTGTTGTTGTTTCTGGCTTGATGATGTCATTTGAAAGAAGAAGAATCTAATAAGAAAAATATGAAAAACTTTTTTACATTTTCAATAGTTATCTTAGTGTTGCTCCTAGTTTTTTGGATTTCATATAACATAGTTTTTAGAGGTGCTTCATCAGGCGGTGAATCTGTGAGTAGTATTGATGCGGGAGGCTCAGGTGGAATAATGAAGCTTTTTGAAAAGACTGACGAAAACGCAAAAGTTTTTAAATTAACTGAGTCTAAGGTAGTCTCACCTATTATTGACAAGGAAGAGAAGCGAATTGTGTTTTATGATACGGTAGAAAACGTTTTTAAGTCAATTAATTTTGATGGTTCACAAGAAAAGAAATTAGTAAATGAATTTTTGCCTAAATTTAGTAATGTGACCTGGGCTACTAATAAGACAGCTGTGATTGGTATGGCTGCGGATGGTTTTTATTCATATGATATTATTGAGAGGGAGTTTAATAAGGTGAAAGACAACGTGGATGATGTGGTGTGGGCGAATTTGAGTAGTAAAATATTGTATAAATACTTTGATTCTGAAACAAATGAACGAACGCTAAACGTTGCTAATGCAGATGGGTCTAATTGGAAAAAAATAGCTGACTTAGAATATCGAGATATTTCTATATCTCCAATTCCTCAAACATCGCTAATTTCTTTTTGGAATTATCCAGATGCTAATGCGCTGTCAGTATTAACATCAGTAAGTATGGTTGGTCAGGAGCCTGCTGTGATAATGAGTGATAAATTTGGAGCTGATTATCTTTGGTCTAATGATGGAAGTAAGTTATTGACTAGCTATGTTTCACAGGGTGGCAAGACTATGACGTTGGCAGTTTCAGATGATGATGGTAGTAATTTTAAGGAACTAAAAATACCAACAGTAGCTTCTAAATGTGTTTGGTCAAGTAATAATAAGGATATTTTCTGTGCTCTACCTTCAAGTATTAGTGATGACTTGGTTATGCCAAATGACTATCAGAGTAAGAAATTCCTAAGTCAGGATACTTTTTGGAAAATAAGCACTGAAAATGGAAAAAGAAGCAGGATACTAGATTTGAGTGAGATAAAAAACAGCTACGATGTATTATCGCCAGTTTTATCTCCAAAAGAAGATATGATGTTTTTTATCAATCGACATGACGATAATATGTACAGAATTAGTCTTTAGAATAGTAGCCAAGTGAAAAGATTATCCAGAATATTATAGATAAATCATTTTTCCAGTAGGTGGTATCAAAAATTCCGTGCATTAGAATATATAGGATTATACACAAAAATAAAGAAAAGGTGCTAGCAGTAGTGTCTTTTTTTATTTTTTTAAAAAGAGTTTTGACCCAAATATAGATTAAGATAAGAAAAGAAAAAAATCCCAGTAGTCCAGAGTTTAACCAAAATGCAGCAAAGATATTATGTGGATGTGGAACGGCCCATTCAAGGTAGGGTGTGAAATATTTTTGATAAGAGAGGTAGGTGGGCTGGAAATTTCCAGGACCAATACCAATAAGCCAGTTATCATTAATGATCTTTAGGGTTGATTTCCAAATCATCATTCTTGACGATAATGAAGATCTTTCATTGAATGTAATGATGTCGAGAAATTTTTGATTACTAATTTGAGAAAAAAATAAAAGAATACCCACTAGAAACAGCGCCGTAAGTATTTTCCGAAGAGCCTGAGTAGATAGTTTTTTAATAGAAAGTGTGATTGTGACACTGAGTATTATTGCAAGCCAAGCAGCGTAAGAATAAGTTAGAAACAGCGTGACTAACATTGCAAGAAAAATCGTTATTCGAGCAGTCTTAGTTTTAAAGATGTGTAAGTTAGAAACAAATAAATCCCAAAAGCCAATAATAAAAACAGGGGAAAGATACATTGAGAGAAAATTAGGCGATAAATAGAGTCCCCTTAGTCTGTTATCGTAAGTAAGGCCATTAAAGAAATAAGAAGTTAAACTGATTACGGTGACTACGATTCCTGATAGATAAATATACTTTAATACACTAAGCATATCTTGGCGATTTCTTGCCTCCCGTTGAACTATAAATGCAAATAATAAAGGTAAAATAAGCCACCCTTTAATAATGCCTAAACCTGCTTGAATGTTGTCATTAAATATGGTTGCCACAACTAGTCCTAAAAAAATAAAACTAAGAAAGAGTGTGAAGATATCGAGGCTGTTTTTGAAAACTTTTTTTAGATTGTGTATATTCTCAATGAACCAAGTTAGTGATGTGAGAATAATTAAAACCTCAACGAGGTTGGTTGGAGTATTAAATATTAAAAAACGTACCCAGTAAAAGGGAATTAATAGGATTGTTAAGTAAATGAATTTTTTTGTGTTATTTCTTTCCATTGAGATTGATACTAATGAGGATGAGTAATAAAGGCAATATATGGACGGAGAATAAGGCTGTTTCAAATATTGAATGTACAACAAATGCGACAATGGACGACGCTAATGAAAGTCCCAGGATTTGATTATTTTTTATGTACGTTTTAAGGATTGATTTAGTAGAATAAAGTAATAAGAGTATCCAGCATGAAACGCCCAAAACTCCGATTTCAGCAGCGATGTCAAGGAATATGTTATGAGAGTATATCGGCTCCCTCCAAGACGCAGAGGGCTTAATTTCTAGTGCGTAGTTACCTAATCCTACGCCAGTGATTGGATGATTTGCAATAACTTCAATTGATTGTTTCCAAGTATCAATTCTTTGTGAATTAGAGCCTTCTGTCAAATTGAAACTTGAAAGCAGTCGACTGCTCACAGGGT
>JBHPHA010000022.1:0-20385 GCA_042569905.1 Patescibacteria group bacterium | reverse complement strand
ATCAGGATACTTCTTTAGCAATCTATATTCAGCAGTTTGAACACCACTAAAACATCCCCCTATCACAACTCGAATACCTTCTTTCTCCTTCTCCACGCGAATAGTGCATCCATCATCTAACTCAAGGGAGAATGACGATTCATTAATCACTCCCTCTTTTTCAAATTCACTCTCGATCATATCTTGTAATTTTCTGTTTATTTGATTATTCAAAAAGAAAATTACTTTGATCCCTTGAGAGTCACGCATATAAATACCTCCTATTGATATATCTCACTACATGCACTATAATTCTAAGAACTATTGCAATGAACTAAGCACTCAATATAAAGCATAAATGGGTAAAAGTCAAGACAAATTAATAGTGATTCTTGGACCAACTGCATCTGGAAAATCAGATGTAGCTATTAAGCTTGCTCAAAAATTTGACGGTGAGATTATTTCGGTTGACTCTAGGCAAATCTATAGAGGAATGGACATCGGTTCTGGGAAAATAACAGAAGAAGAGCAAAACATGGCGAAGCATTATATGCTCGACATCGTTGAACCAACGGAAGAATATAGTGCTGGAAAATTCAAAAGAGAGGCTGAAAAAATTATTGAGGATATTTTAAGTCGGAAAAAGTTACCCATTCTTTGTGGCGGAACAGGGTTCTGGATTAAGTCCATTGTTGAAAATATCACCTTTCCAAAAGTGAAGCCAAATCCAGACTTAAGGAAGAAATTAGAGAAAGAAGAAACTGAAGAGCTTTTCGAAAAATTAAAAAAACTTGATCCCAAAAGAGCATCATCAATTGACGCTAATAATCGACCGCGATTAATTCGAGCAATTGAAATCGCAAAAGAACTTGGAAGCGTTCCTGAAATCAAAAGTGATCCGAAATATGATTCACTTCAAATCGGAATTAGTAGAGAAAAAGAAATACTTCACGAGAGAATAAAGTTAAACATTCAAAAAAGATTCAACTTGGGAATGATTGAAGAGGTTGAAAAAATGCACAAAAACGGTATTCCCTGGAAAAGAATTGAAAGCTTTGGACTCAGCTATTCACTTATCCCTCAATACTTAAGGGGAGAAATAGAATCCAAAAAAGAACTGATCGAGCGAATATACTTAGCCGAAAAAAACTACGCCAAAAGACAAATGACTTGGTTTCAAAGGGATAAAAGAATCAGGTGGTTAAAAGATTTCAAACAAATAGAAAAAGAAACTCGAGAATTTCTCGAGAAATAAAAAGAAGCATATTGAAATTTTCCAATATGCTTTTTAAGTTCAATGACCGAATAGACTATGAACAAACTATAGTCACAATTTCTTCCATCCAAGGCTCGGTCTCAAAGGTTTCAATTTCCAGAGATTCTACTTTCTCATCTGGGTGATCCACATATTCACTCATAATGCAATCCTCCTGATTAGCACTGCTTACAAAAAGGTAATGAGTTACACTAAAACTTACCGCAATCAACCGCCAAAAAGGCCCCCGAGCGCGTCCAGTAGACCGCCAGCTACCTCAACACCGATTTCAGCAGCATCACCTGCTACATCTAATCCAACCTCAGCAACTTCCTCAATTAAACTAATACCCTCTTCAATAAGATCATCCCTTTCTTCTTTTCCATCGTCACTCATTGTTCGCTCCCTTGCTTTCCTGATTAATGTGACTAGTTACATTAACATCCTGGCAAAAATATCCATTTCTGTCAAGACTCCTACTCAACTTCAGCCAACTGCATTTTCATACAATCTGGACAATTCAACTTCCAGGCCATCAATTTAAACTCCTCCACCTCCTTGTCAGAAAGACTTCTTAATAATCTAACACTTTCAACCATTTCACCACGATCATTACAGTACCAAACACGAGCCAATCCATTCCTTGAACAAGTAATACATCTCATTTTCATAACCATGACCCTCCGTTTTATTTAAAAGAACTAGTTTAAAAAACGCCGACATAATCGGCGCTTCTACTAACTTGTAATTTTATCCTTGATCATCTCTGTCGCCTTTTGAGGATTCGCCTTCCCTTGAGTTTCTTTCATCACTTGTCCCATTAGAAATTTCAGTGCATTATCCTTTCCATTATTATAATCTTCAACTGATTGTGGATTATCTGCAATAATCCTATCGATAATCTTTTCCATTTCCCCTTCATCATCCATCTGAGCCAGGTTTTTATCCTCAATAATATGTAAAGGTTCTCCGCCTGCTTTATACATCTCCAATAAAACCACCTGCGCCGCAGAAGAATTAATCTTTCCATCAGCAACAATTCCAATAAGCTCTGCGTAATTCTCTGGAGTAATCTTAATCTCAGTTATATTTTGGCCATATTCAACTAAGTGCTTTCTAAGTTCTGTGTTCAAGTAGTTAGCAGCTAACTTTATCAGTTTATCCTTTGAAACAGCTATCTCACCAGCTTGAATTTTTTCCTCAATCTCACTGATAACCTTCTCAAAATAATTAGCTAAGTCTTTTTCAGAAACCAAAACTTCTGCATCACGCTCACTTACTCCATATTCATCTATGAATCTCTTAAATTTATCATCTGGCATTTCTGGCAAAGAAAATCTAATCTCATTAATTTGCTCATCTGCAAAAGTCAAAGGAGGAATATCCGGTTCTGGAAAATACCTATAATCAGCTGCGGTTTCTTTTGTTCTCTGAGAAACTGTCACATTTTTAATTGAATCCCACCCCCTGGTTTCTTGAGCAACCTTCTCTCCACTATCTAAAACCTCAGTTTGTCTTTCTATTTCATAAACAATAGCCTTTTCAACAAACTTAAATGAGTTAATATTCTTCACTTCTACTTTTGTCCCACTCAACTTATCTTCTCCATCCTTATAGAGTGATATATTTGCCTCACAACGCATATGACCTTTCTCCATATCTGCATCAGAAATTCCAATATATCTACAAATTTGTTGAAGTTTTTGACAAAATAACCTTGTTTGATTACCATTCTCAAAATCAGGCTCAGTTACAAGCTCCATCAACGGAACTCCAGCGCGATTAAAATCCACTAAAGAATGCCTAGCACCCTTTGGATGAGTAAGCTTTCCTGTATCCTCTTCAAGATGGATTCTAGTGATTCCAATTTCTTTCTCACCAATATCTAATTTACCATTTTCACATAAAGGTTGATCAAATTGAGAAATTTGATAACCCTTTGGAATATCAGGATAAAAATAATGCTTTCTATCAAACTTTGAAAGCTTCTTTATTTCACAATCAAGTGCCAATCCGGCCTTTTGAACAAATTCAATAGCCTTCCTGTTTGGAACCGGTATTGTTCCAGGTTGAGCCGTGCAAACAGGACAAATATTTACATTTGGTTCTTTTTCAAGACCCATTCCATTCCTACAATCACAAAACATCTTAGAGTCAGTCTTGAGCTCCACATGAATCTCCATTCCAATTACCGCGTTATATTTACTCATAGTATATAAATTTAATTTTTTCTTATTATCTTATTCCAGTACTTCCAAATCCACCATCACCTCTCTCAGTATCATCCAATTCCTCTACCTCCTCTATCATAGGGCATTCTACCTTTTGAATCAAGATCTGCGCAATCCTGTCTCCCTTGCTAATAGTATAATCTTTTTTTGACAAATTAATCATAATCACAGCAATCTCTCCACGATAACTACTATCAATCACACCTCCCATAGTCTTTACCCATCCTTTAAATGCGACACTACTTCTATCCCAAATGAGTCCTACATATCCAATAGGAATAGCCATCGCAATACCAATCTTACAAGGCATTAAGTCACCTGGCTTTAAAATAATATCCTCAACTGAATACAAATCCATTCCCGCATCCCCATTAATTGCACGCGCTGGAATCCTAGCTTCTGAATTAAGTTTTTTTATTTGTAATTTCATATCTAAAAATATCTATTATTTCTTTATAATACCTAATGTTTCTCCACTATCCTTGCAATATCACTTTGAACTTTTTCCACACTTTGATTGGCATTCACAATCTCCCATTTATATTTCTTAGCTAAAAGAAGATGGAAGTTTTTACAAATCCTTATCCTCTCAACTTCCATTTCATTGCGATGATCTTTTTCAATTGCAGTATTAAACCGCTCTCCATGCATGAGAATAGATAGATCAGGCAACTTCAAATCTGCGTTAATCCCCTCTAAATACTCCAAATTACCTCCCCAAGTTAGACCCCATGCGACTCCTGTTCCAATATAGTCCTCAGCCACAATCCATTCCCCTTCTTCAAGTCTCTTTTTGAGTTCTTTTTCATAGCGAACTCGATTATCCACATACTTTTGTTGAAGCTCATCAGTAGATAATTCATTCTTTTTTCGAAATTCCGGATCACGGAGGTATTTATATAAAAAAGGCCCCTCTGGTTCTAGATCATAAACAGGATACTTCAATCGACTAGCCTTTTTTCCTTTACTCTGTAAATACTTAACAAGAACCTCAACTTGAGTTGTTTTTCCAATTCCATTAATACCATAGATGGCAATAAATTTACCTTTTTTCATTTTTTTATTTTGTTAATTCCAAAAAAGAATATTTCAAATCACCCTCCTGGTGATCCTCCTTACTAAGCTCCTGACTAAACTCAGAATAATCCGGGAAGAATGTATCTGCATCTTCCGGGGCATCATCAACTAGAGTGATGTATAATTTGTCAGCAAACGGCAAAGACAGTCCGTAGATTATCCCGCCTCCAATCACAAAAACTTCCTCGTCAGAATCCTTGTATTCACTTAAAACTTCCTCTAGTGAATTTCTCACCTCAGCCCCTTCAACTTCATACGCCTCATCAAGAGTAACAATAATATTTTTTCGATTAGGCAAAAGCATCCCGATTGATTCATAAGTCTTATCTCCCATAATCACAGTATGTCCACTGGTAATTTTTTGAAAATGCCTCAGGTCATTTGAAATATCCCAAATCAAAGCATTGTTTTTTCCAATTGCATTATTTTTTCCCACAATCGCAATCATTGAAATCATATTTTTGTTATTATTATTTTATATTAAATTTCAAATTATTATTCATGAAACTTTAACAAGATTCCTTAAATAAAAAACCTATACAGCCACCGCAGCTTTTATAGATGGATATGGATCATAACCTACTATCTCAAAATCATCATATTTAAAATCAAAAATATCCTTAATTTTTGAATTAAGTTTTATTTTTGGCAACTCCTTAGGCTCTCGACTTAATTGTTCTTCAACTTGTTCAACATGATTATTGTAAATGTGAAGATCACCGAAAGAATGCACGAAATCACCTACCTCTAAATCACAAACCTGCGCTATCATCGTAGTTAAAAGAGCATAACTGGCAAGATTAAATGGCACACCTAGAAAAATATCTCCACTTCTTTGATAAAGCTGACAGGATAATTTTCCATCTGAAACATAAAACTGAAACCATGCATGACACGGAGGAAGCGCTGATTTTCCATTTGCAACATTTTCAGAAAAAGATTTACTCGTATCAGGAAGAACACTTGGATTCCAAGCCGCTACAATAATCCTCCTATTGTCAGGATTATTTTTAATCTCATGAATTGCATTTTTTATTTGATCGATTCCTTCATTGCCCCAATTTCTCCATTGAGCTCCGTAAATAGGACCAAGATCACCTTTTTCATCTGCCCATTCATTCCAAATTCGAACTCCATTGTCCTGAAGATATTTAATATTAGTGTCCCCACTCAAGAGCCATAGTAGTTCATGGATAACACCCTTCAAAAAAACTTTCTTAGTTGTCAGAAGAGGGAATCCTTTTGATAAATCCACCCTAATCTGTCTCCCAAAAACACTTCTAGTCCCGGTTCCTGTCCGATCATCCTTCCCTACTCCACTATCTCTAACATCTTTCAATAATTCCATATACTCCCTCATATGCTTTTATTTTAATTTTTATTTAAAATTATATTTTTGATTTTTCGAGTTTCTTCATTTTACCACATTATCTAATTTGGATAAAATAAAAAACTGACTTGCAATTCTGCAAATCAGTTTACTCGCTATCAAGGAATCAGATTATCAAATTCCCAATCTTGCCTTGTGATGACTCATCCAATAATTCCTTGACTTATGCACATAATCACCCTCTTTACTTGAAGTCAAGTACAAGGAAAGCATACAAACAAGAAGTGGGAGTATTTCTAGACCAATAGAAAACAATGTAAGACTCCCTTTTATAATTGCTATGCAATATATAGGAAGCATTAACTCTAAACAAAACCATCCTAAGAGCCTATACGCCGCGATATGCTTTAAAGAATCGGCGATTTTTATTAATTGACCCTCATCAATGTACTTATCTTCACTATACAGCTTAGACACATTACTTATGCATTTCATTATAAATGAAGAAACTCCTACCACGAGAATCACTGACACCACTGTGATTGATTTATCCAATCTGAGCATCTCTAATAAAACATGAATAGTAAAAATAACTACCAGTAGATAAGAAAGAAAGAACCGATTAAACCGCGATTTCTTTTCAATAGACCTCGTGGCTCCGTCAATAGCATTAGCTACTATTAGGTCAATTTTCATAGCCAAATTAATAGGAGACATAATAACCTTCCAAATCTTTTCCATGACAACCTCCAGTGTTTTAATTTAATTATCAAACAGCTCGTGTAAAAATATTTTACTCTTTATACTAGCACATTTCAATATATTTGTCAATCAAAACAAAAAAGCTAGCTTATTATTCAATAAACTAGCTTTAAGAAATAAAATTTCCTAAGCGTTTTTCAGCTCAAAAATCTTCCTTGCAATTGTGTAATTATAGAATTTTTTATCATCGGTCACTTCGCGATCAACTGGCAAAAACGGAGGGATCACAACTTTTTCGCTTTCCTCTATAACATCACACTCGAGAATACACAGATCCGGTCGACCACGAAAATAGTCCACCCGATAACATCGGTGATTCCAAACAAATGAAGCTCGGAGCTTTTTCAATGGCACTGTACCAGAAGCAGTGCCCTGACTTAGTTTATGATATTCATGATCACTGATTATCCTATCAGTCTCAATCCGTTTCAATCCGAATGGGGGCGTCTTAACTGTATGAGTATAGATAACCGATCCATCCTGCTCTCTGCACCGAATTCTCTCTCCTTTTCTCAGATAAGTTTGCTCAATTCGAGACAAGGAATGAGCAATAGGAATATCTCCCAGATTATATTTCACATTAACCAGAAATTTCTTTTGAAATTGGGCTGGATCCGGAATTGGGAGTACTCTAGCTAAAGCCGTCTTGACTCGAGTAATTTTCCCCCGAAAATCAGTCGAATTATCAACAATTTGGAACTTAGGATGAATAGCATACATGCGTTGATTTCTTCGATCCAACGCTCGAGCCTCCAGAGGAGTTTCCGTTCGAGCTTTATTATTATCAAGTGTATAATATTCCTCAGCTCCGTCAGCAGCTGTTACTAAATGAATAGCCAACTGGTAGAATCTCTCCATCGCCCCGACAGTCAATCCACTCCACTTCAAAAGATAATTAAACTCCGCATCTGAAACATAGGCACCGATATCTGGCCACCCTCGATCATGAATTCGAACAACAATTTTCTTCCTACTTTTCAGCTCCATGCACTGAACAGCTTTTTTGAATAGTATATCTGTTTGAATAATGTCTTTTAGAAGAATCTTCTGAAAATCCATCGAGTAACGAAATCGATCAGGTGCAATTCCATTTACAAGCAACCTTGTTGCCGCCTCAGGAACCACAATCACTGTAAACCCAAGATCCATCAACCAACTCACCAACACTGCCAAAGCGGTAGATTTACCGCTACATGGCCACCAGTTAGCACAATGTCAATAACTTTATTTTTCGCCATCACATCACCTCTTTTAAATTTTATCTACTTTTTCTTTTCATTTCAATCCATCCATCAATATCACCAGAAATATATCCTGGCTCTCTACTTGATGCAAAATAAAAACATAGCCATAAAGAAAATCCACCAATGAAGTCAGGGCTATTTGAAGAAATTGATAAATGCTTCAACAAGATCACAGTAACCATTGTAAAAATAAACATAATCCAGCCCCAAACTCGATATGTAATAATACTATTTAGAATCTTCCCTACTCTAAACAATTCATCATTACTCACGCTTGAAATTGGTTTCTCATAAAATTTACTCAATTCACCTACTGATGTCCTGGTATAAAAAAAGACAATTAAGGGAACGAGTGCCCCTAAAACAGATGCGCCATCCTTTCCACTCATCATCCTAAGTAAGCTAGAAAAAGCAAAAACAAGACCTAGAAAGTCAGCAATAAAAAACCGATTAAATCCAGTTTTTCTTTCGATAAAATCAGATAAAATCCCCACATAGCTCCAGATAAACCTATCCATCCTTACAAAAAAATTCATATATTCATCCTCCTTGTATAATGTATTTATTTAATTGTTAAAAAACATTCGTCAAAACATTTTTGACACTTTAATATAACAGACTTTAATTATTTTGTAAATAAAAAAATATCCCATTAGGTGATGCTTTTTTATCTCTCATTTCATTTATCCAACAAGCTCATCTGCTTTTTCATATAATTCTTCCAATGTGCCACTATTCTCAATCACAACATCCGCTACGCCCTTCATCTCTTTTATTCTTAACTCAGCATCCATTTGATGATCCCTCTTAAATTCCTCAAAAGTCTTTGAATTATCATCTGCATTTTCACCTCTTTCAATTATCCTCTCATAACGACTCTCAATGTTGGATTCAACATAAACCAATTTAAACCCATCAATCTCTCCCAAGAAATCCAACTCCTCTTTCCTTCTAATTCCATCTAAAATAATCAAATCATTTTCGTCCTTCAGTACACTTTTCACCAATGCATTTGAGAGAATATTCTCTCCAAAGGTTTCCCGAAGTGAGAGTGATAAATTTGATAAGTTTTCCCTCTTGCACTCCAAATGGAGCACCTCTAAAATAGCCCTCAATACATCTGAGAATCGATAAATCTTACCATCATACTTTTCCTGCAAGTAAGCAGAGACAGTACCCTTTCCACTAGCAATTTCACCCACTAAACCAATAACTTTTTTCATAAAAATAAACTAATTCTTAAAAACTATAAACTTCTACTACTAAGTAATTATTTAGGATTTCACACAAAGCCACTACTTCATCTTGGCTCTATCTTAATTGTGTTAAAATATCCTCAACTTGATTATACAAATCATCAAATGTTCCATTATTATTAACCACAAAGTCAGCATCCTCCTTCAGTCCCTTGATTTGAAGCTCCGCTTCTCTCTTGTGATCATCTTCAAACTCTTCGAAAGTTTTTGAATTATCATCTGCATTCTCTCCGCGCTGAGTAATTCTCTCATAGCGACTATTTATTTCTGTATCCACATAAATCAATCTAAATCCTGGGAGTTGTTTCAAATATTCAATATCCGCCATTCTTCTCACTCCATCAATTACAATCAACTCACTATTACTATTTTTAACATCTTCATAAATCACTCTGGATAAAATATTATCATCAAAATTATCCCTAAAGATTGTGGAAATTTTTTGAAGATTTTCTCTATTAATCTCCAAGTGCATCCTTTTAGCAACATCGCGAAGAGCGCTGGAAAACTTAAAAGCATCCGCTCCGTTTTTTTTCTCAAGATAGCTTGTCACAGTTCCCTTTCCTCCTGCAATTTCACCTGTAATACCTAAAATTATTTTTTCCATATATACAAAAATTATTTCTTATTCTTTTTAATTTCAATTTTATGCTCTGGAGTATACTGCCTAAGAATGACACCGGCCATTTCCAACATCTTCCTTGAAGCCTTGAATATATCCAAATCTTTATATGTGTCATCCTTATAAACAACTTCTTTAATTCCATTTTGAATTATTACTTTTGCACACTCATTGCAAGGAAACAATGTGCAATACAAAATGCAACCTCTAACAGACGCATTTGAATTCATGACAGCATTCGCTTCAGCATGCACAACATAGGTATATTTCACGTCTAAGGCACTCTTCCCACTTCTACACCAAGGCAAATCATTATCATTGCATCCCCTTGGAAATCCATTATATCCAACACCAACAATTACCTTATCTTCATCCACAATACAGGCCCCTGTTTGAGTATTAGGATCTTTTGACCGCTTAGATACCAAATCAGCCATTAACATAAATGTGTCATCCCAATTTAAGTAATCTTTATTTTTATCATCTTTCATATCCTTATTTTAACTAAACATAAACAAATAAAAAAGGGGACAAAAAGTCCCCTTAGAAATTATTTACTTCTAATTTCCTTCATTACTCTATCAACTTCACCAAGAAGATGTTCTAAATCTTTATCATTCTTAATTACAAAATCTGATTTCGCTCCAATTTCTGGAACATGAATTTCAGTTTCAACTTGCTCAGTTTCCTTAAACTTCTCAAAACTCATCGCATCATCAGTCTTTTCTCCACGAGTCGATGTTCTCTTCCAACGAATCTCCTGAGGAACATCAATATAAATCATATAACTATTTGAATATGACTTAATGAAATGAAAATCTTCCCAAAAACGCACTCCATTTACCATAATAACACCTTCTCCATCATCAATTCTTTTTCTAAGTGCTCGTGAAAGAATATCATCACCAAAACGATTTCTAAATTGAACTGCTAACCATGCTTGATCTTCTTTTGAAAACTTCTCAAAATAAATTGCCAAAGTCTCCTTCAAAGGATCAGCAAAACGCATCAATTGAACATTATGCTTTTCTTCTAAATAATCAGCTACAGTATCCTTCCCTGAACCAGTTGCACCAACAAGACCAATTACTATTCTTTTTTTATCAGACATTTAATTTTTCAGCTTAAAAGATTGTTTTTAAAAACAAACTAACAATCTAAACTTCTTTAAATATTTTAATTATTAAGCTTTAAGCAACATAGAGTATTCTATAAAAAACCGAGAGAAATGTCAATAACACTAAATAGGAATGTGTATAAAAAAATCCTTAGGAAAATATTATTTTCCTAAGGATTAAACTAAGTTCAATAGATTACGAATTCAACCTATCCATAACCTGCCTTATTGTCCCCTTATTGTGGCCTTTTGCAAAATTACTCAAACAACCCACACTATCTAACTCCTTCGGCATCCCGCCGGTGTTTCCAACAAAAATTGGGCTATCTTCTCCTTTTTTACCCTTAATAAAAGATACGAGTTCATGCCCTTTGATTTGACCCATCGCTTGATCCATAAAAACTACATCTGGGGTTCTTTTTTCAACTTCATCAAGCGAGCGCTGCATAGCCACTGTCAATTCTGAGTCTGAAAATTTAGCCCATAGATCACCCTCTTCGAGAAGAAAAAAATCTATCTCAAAATTAGGAATTCCAGCAAGAGCTTTAATTGTTCTAATAATCTCCTCAATACTATCATCAACAATTAAAATCTTAGTTGGTTTCGAAGGTCCTGTGGGATGAATTGGGTCGGGCACAGAAATTTTTGAATAATCTGGCCTCAAAGGCTCCACACCGAGGTCGTCTACGAGAACTTCGCTAATCAAAGCCAATACACCGTCTAGGCTAATTGATCCACTCTCCCAGTATCCTGGAAGAAAATCCAAACAAGACCTGAGCTTACTAACTTTATCCGCCGCAGCACCATTTTTCATTTGATCAGCAAATTGATCAAAAATAAATTTAGATCTAGCTTTAGATAATTGCACCTGCTTCTCACTCGGCTTTGCTGGAAGTGACGATTTCCAAAGTCCCTCTTCCATAGGCGGAGGATCAATTTCTGCTTGAACGAAAATCGCACACAGCAGATTGAAAGCTTCCAATCTACTGCTTAATACAAAACTAAACCCATATCTACCCTTAGAATCAGGCTTCACTTGAGTAAGCTCATCATCCAAGATAACTGCAATATCTTTTGCTTGTTTATACTTGCGACCCAAAAGACCTTTCGCATTCTTAGTCATTTCAGAATAAGTCATCAGCATTTCTCCTATTTTATGTTTTATCAAATAACTACTTTTTCTTAATCACACAAACGTGAACATTATAGAATAGCACAATTCGTCTATGCTGTCAATTGCATAGTAATTATTTTTCAAACGTTACTTAAACTATACAAAAAACACCTTCGAATGAAGGTGTTTTTTTATCTAAAGTGTTTTCAAATCTATCTTTCAATCTTAACTCCAGGTCCCATTGTTGAACAAATAACAATTTTTTTAATAAGTTGACCCTTAACCCCTTCTGGTTTTGATTTATCAATAGCTGTGATAAAAGCCTCAAAATTTTCTTTCAATTTATCCTCTCCAAAAGAAACTTTTCCAACCAATTGATGAATACCTCCTGTTTTATCATTCTTAAAATTCAATTTACCCTTTTTCAACATAGTCACAGTCTCCTCAATCTTCTCTGTAACTGTGTCAGTCTTAGGATTAGGCATAAGACCCTTTGGACCCAAAACTCTAGCAACCTGAGCCAATTTAGGCATCATTTCTGGAGTAGCTACCAAGATATCAAAATCAATTTCTCCTTTTTTAATACTCTCAATCAAGCTCTCATCTCCAATAACGTCTGCTCCAGCTTTTTTAGCTTCATCAGCTTTTGTAGATGTAACAACTGCAATTCGCTTAGATTTTCCTGTTCCATGCGGAAGAGTTATTGATCCTCTAACTTGCTGATCACCTTTTTTAGCGTCAATATTTAGACCAAGATGAACTTCTACAGATTCATCAAACTTAGCAATCTTACCCTCCACCACTAACTTCAATGCTTCCTCGATTGAATATCCTTTTTTCTTGTCTATTTTATTAACAACTTCTTTATATTTTTTTCCTCTTTTCATAATATTTTTGTGGTAAACGAAAAATACTTCACAATACTCTTCTCCCACTATTAAAATTTATAATAATTCTACCTCTAGATTCCAATAAAGTTTTTTAAAAAACTTTATTCAACAGTAATTCCCATTGATCTTGCTGTTCCTGCAACAATCTTCATTGCACCTTCAATGTCATCAGCATTCAAGTCCTCCATTTTGATTTCTGCAATCTCTTTCACCTGGTCTTTTGTAACCTTACCAACCTTATCAGTTAATGGGTTTCCAGCTCCTTTTTTAACACCAGCAGCCTTCTTTAAAAGCTCTGCTGCTGGAGGAGTTTTCATTATGAAATCAAATGATCTGTCCTCATATACACTAATTTCAACAGGAACAACATCTCCCATCTTATCTTTAGTTGCATCATTGAAACGATTACAAAAATCTTGAATATTTAAACCATGTTGACCCAAAGCTGGTCCAACTGGAGGAGCAGGATTAGCTTTTCCTGCAGGAATTTGTAATTTAATAACTGTTTTTAACTCTGCCATATTTTTATAATAATAAACTCTTACGTAGCAAATCTCAATTCACTGACTCTTGAGTATAACTTAATCTTATTTATAATTAATTAAATCTTTCTTACTTGAAGAAAATCTAGCTCTACAGGAGTTTCTCTCCCAAACATAGACACCAAAACTCTAACCTTACCCTTATCATCATCAATCCCATCAACCTTCCCGTCAAAGTCCTTAAATGGTCCCTCATTAATCTTAATTGCATCACCAATCTTAACATCGATTTTATATTTTGGCTCTTCAGCACCCATTCTCTTTTTCAAACTCCTCACCTCTTCTAAGCTAACTGGGGTAGGAGTTGTTCCCATTCCAATAAATCCAGTTACATTTGGAGTATTTCTAACAACGTACCAAGAGGCATCAGTTACTACCATATCTACCAAAACGTACCCAGGGTAGATCCTTTCCTCAACCATCACCCTCTTACCATTTTTAATTTTAATACGCTTTTCTTTTGGTACTATCACATCAAAAATCAAATCTTGCATATCTAAAGATTCAATTCTTTGTTTTAAATTTCTTGCTACATTATCCTCATAACCTGAATAGGTGTGAAGAACATACCAAGACCTTCCATGATGTTGTGATTGCTTTGCCATATTCGAAGATTAATTCGAATTATATCCAAACTATATTGAAATTAAACATTTTTCACATAGTTCGTATGCTAATTCGCATCTATTTTATAATAATTTCCTTCAAAATCTCACTAAAAATATAATCTAATCCCCCTAAAAAGATTGCCATAACAAGACCAACACCAATAACTAAACCTGTGTAGTTAATAACCTGCGGCTTTGTTGGCCAACTGACCTTCTGTAGTTCTATTTTAGCTTCTCTGATAAAATTTACAATTTTTGAAAACATATTTTTTTAGTTTTTTAAAAAGCCCGAAGGGCTTTTCTCAATAAGTATACTACTACCCATTTCTTTTTTTGTCAAATAAAAACTCACCTATTTCATAAAAATAAAGCTCTGTAAACATAACATCCACAGAGCTTTAAAGAAACGACTATCTATTCAGCATCAGAATCTCCACTTCCCTTTGTAAGTTCTTGAGCAATATTAGCAGGCACTTCAGCGTACTTATCAAATTCCATAGCATAACTAGCCCTACCTTGAGTCATACTTCTAAGTTGAGTAGCGTAACCGAACATAGCTGATAGAGGGATTTCAGATTCAATCTCCTTGATTAAAGCATTTCCTTCTCCCCTGTCATTTATCTCCCTAACGATTCCTCTTTTTGCATTAACATCTCCAACAACGTCTCCCATAAATTGTTCTGGAGTAGTAATAACAACTTTCATAATAGGTTCCAATAGTATTGGATTAGCACGTCTTGCTGCTGATTTGAATGCCATTGATCCTGCCACCTTAAACGCTGATTCAGAAGAATCTACGTCATGGAAGCTTCCATCATATAAAGTAGCCTTTATATCTACCATTGGATATCCAGCAATAACACCATTTGTCATAGCCGCAACAATACCCTTTTCAACATGAGGAATATATTCTTGTGGAATAGTTCCACCCTTAATCTCATTTGAAAATTCAAATCCTACCTTCTTAGAATCTTTCTCCTCATCCTCTTCTGCACCTTCTTCAATTACTAGAGGTTCGATTCTAATCCAACAATGACCATACTGACCACGTCCACCAGACTGTTTGATATATTTACCTTCAGCTTCAGACGTACCCTTAATAGTTTCTCTATAAGCTACTTGAGGTTGACCAATGTTCGCTTCAACATTAAACTCCCTTTTCATTCTATCAACCAACACGTCTAAGTGAAGTTCTCCCATTCCTGAAATAATAGTTTGACCCGTTTCCTCATCAGTCTTTACTCTAAACGTTGGGTCTTCTGCAGATAGCTTACCAAGAGCAATTCCCATTCTCTCTTGATCAACTTTGGTTTTTGGCTCAATAGCAATATCAATAACTGGCTCTGGGAAAACCATTTTCTCTAAAATAACTTTTTTATCAATGTCACAAAGAGTATCTCCTGTAGTTGTATTTTTCAAACCTACCAACGCACCAATTTCACCTACACCTAATTCCTCAACTTCTTCTCTTTGATCTGAGTGCATCCTCAAGATTCTACCAATTCTTTCTTTTTGTTCCTTTGTGGAATTATAAATATATGATCCAGCTTTAAGTTTACCTGAGTAAATTCTAAAAAATGTCAGCTGTCCAACAAATGGATCTGTAGCGACTTTGAAAGCTAACGCTGCAAATGGTTCATCCTCTGAGTGCTTAATTTCAATATCATCTCCAGTATTAGCGTCTATTGCTTTAGTAGATGGAAGATCAATTGGAGCTGGAAGATAATCCAAAACTGCATCCAAAACTAATTGAACACCCTTATTTCTAAGAGCTGTACCAGTTAAAACTGGGATTAATTTCACATCAATAACAGCTTTTCTAAGAGCAATTTTAATCTCCTCTTCTGTAATCTCTTCTCCTCCAAGATATTTATCAGTCAATTGTTCATCAGTTTCAGAAACCCTCTCCACCAATTCTTCCCTCTTAGTTTTTGCTTTTTCTAGTAACTCAGCAGGAATCTCCTTTTCAATGACTTTTTCACCCATAGTTCCCTCGAAGTTATAAGCTTTCATTTTAATCAAATCAATAACTCCTTCAAAAGCATCTCTTTCTCCAATTGGCATTTGAATTGCCACTGCATTTGGAGTAAGTCTGTCATGAATTGATTTCAAAGCGTTGTCAAAATCTGCTCCTTCCTTATCAATCTTATTAATAAAGCACATTCTTGGAACATTATATTTATCAGCTTGACGCCAAACAGTTTCTGATTGAGGCTCAACACCTTCTTTACCATCAAAAATTGCAACAGCACCATCAAGCACACGAAGAGACCTCTCTACTTCAACAGTAAAGTCTACGTGACCTGGTGTATCGATTATATTGATTTGGTGATCCTTCCAAAAACAAGTAGTAGCAGCACTAGTAATAGTGATACCTCTTTCTCGCTCTTGTTCCATCCAATCCATAGTAGCCTCACCTTCATGTACCTCACCAATCTTGTGACTTACACCTGTGTAATACAAGATACGCTCAGTAGTAGTAGTTTTACCACCATCAATATGAGCAATAATTCCAATGTTTCTTAAATTCTTAATGTCCATTTTTATGGATTTATTAATTCGATCTACTACAATGATTTAACAGTAGAAGCTGCGAACTATAAATATTTTTTATTATTTAAAAAATTTAATTTTTATAAAATTTAAGCGCCTAGCTTATATATTGAAAAATTAATATCAATAAAGCTAGACACTTAAAACGATCTATATACTAGGCAAAATGAGCAAAAGCTCTATTAGATTCCGCCATTCTATGAGTATCTTCTCTCTTCTTCATAGCAGTACCAACCTTAGTTGAAGCGTCAACTAACTCATCAGCTAACTTATTGGCCATACTACTTCCTTTCTTAGAGTTACATGCATCCTTAATCCAGCACATTGCCAAAGTTTGTCTTGCATCACCAGAAACCTGAATAGGAACTTGGTAATTAGCTCCACCAATTCTTCTTGACTTTACAGCCAAAAGCGGAGAAACGTTTTTAATAGCTTGTTCAAATACATTCAAACCACCTTTTTTGGTTTTTTCATGAATGATATCAAAAGCATCATAAACAATTTTTTCAGCAATACTTCTTTTTCCATCCTGCAAAATATGTCCAACGAAACGTCCGACTAACATATTGCTATACTTAGAATCTGCTTTCCAATGATTTGGATATTTTCTATTTCTTCTAGACATTTAATTCATACCACACCCCGCACACACCATTGCGACGTGAAAATCTTAATATTTTAAATTATACACTTTTACTTATTCAGCCTTTGGCATCTTAGCACCATACTTTGATCTTCCTCTTTTTCTTCCATCTACTCCAGCAGTATCAAGTACTCCACGAACAACGTGATAACGCACACCTGGCAAATCTCTTACTCTTCCACCTCTGATCATAACGATTGAATGCTCTTGCAGGTTATGTCCGATTCCAGGAATATAAGCAGTTACTTCCATTCCGTTAGTAAGACGTACCCTAGCAATTTTTCTAAGTGCTGAGTTAGGTTTTTTAGGTGTAGTTGTTTTAACACTAAGACAAACCCCTCTCTTGAAAGGTCCTTGAGATTCAACTGGCTTATTCTTCAACGTATTAAAAACATAAGTCATCGCTGGAGACTTAGATTTCTTTTGCGCTGTTTTTCTTGGTTTTTTCTTTAATTGATTTATCGTTGGCATTTAAGTTCCTTTTAAATGAATCATACAATGTGTTATTTCTTTCACTGCAGACCATTCATATTACAATTTCTATTATTTACAATATCAAAAAAATCGCTATCTGACTAGCTAGAACTATATTAAACAAAACTTTCGAATTTGTCAAATGTTTTTAAGCATTTTTAACAAAAATAGCCTTCAAACTGTCGCTCTTTTATTTTTAATAAAAAAAGCGATGCCTAACCTTGCGAGATTAGTTCGACATCACTACAAAATGCTCCCTCTTTTTAAAGTTTCCCTCGCAATTGCCCTTTACATTAAAAACTAAAAACATTTATACAGATACCGTTGCACCTTTCAATACCCTAAAGTTAGCATATTTTAATTATTTTGTCAATATCATTTCCTTCTACATTCCGCGCAATCTTTTTGAAAGTTCATTATGATCTGGAATTGTTTTTTCAACTAATTTCCAGAATTCTCTTGAGTGATTCATTTCTTGAAGATGACAAAGCTCGTGAACAATAAGATAGTCTACTAACTCATCTGACAAAAAAATTATTCTAAAATTAAAATTAAGATTACCTATTGAAGAGCAACTGCCCCATCTTGTTCTCTGATTCCTAATGGCGACTCTTTTGTAGTCGAGATTATAATATTTATTAAAAAATTCCAATCTCCGTATTACTAAATCCCTGGCATTTTCTTTACATGCAATATAGTCCCGCCTTGTCTTAGAATGAAACAAACTCCTCTTTCCACTATTTCTCATTTCTTTTATTTTTCGAAGGATCCATTCGGTTTTTTGAAAAATAAAACTCTCCACTCTACTGGTATCAACCTGACTAGGAACGATAACGGTTAGACCGCTCTCGCAACAAATCACTAAGCGAACATTCTTAGCTCGCCTACTCCTTTTTAAAACATATTCGACATTCTCCCCTCTCAATGATATATTTCTCTTTATTTTATTTTTCATTACAAGTAATCTGAGTACAATTTATTATTCGCGACTCAACACCTCTTTTCTACTTCTATTATCCACTAATTTAAACGCTGGGTAAAGAGCTGAAAAAGATATCAGGGCTACAAGCAGAAAAATAGCCTTAATTGAGAAGAAAAACAATACAATCGTTGCAAGCAACATTGAAAAAACGTATGCGACTGGTTTTGATGTTTTAAAGAAATTTATAACATCCACATCACTACCATCAATTCTTTTGTAGAAATATGATTCCCTTAAAACCTCTATAAGTGCGACGCCTATTCTTGTACAAAAAAGAATAATTGTCCAAATCAAAATATCAGAAGTATTAGTAAGAAAAAATACCAACGTTGAAAGCCCCATAATCATAATAGCCGCGATTAAAATCTCCTTTTCTCCAGTTTTTTTATCAGCAATTATTCCAACTGGGTACTGAACAATAACAAAAGGAATCAACATTATAGTAAAAGCAATACCTAACTGTTCCCATGTGTATCCTTTTGATAACAAATAAATAGGCACGTACGCCAACATAAGAGCATAGAAAGCCTCCATAACAAAGGATATGTAATATATTCTCATCACATTCCTCCTACCTCGGACCTTTTTAAGCAGCTCTTTTACGGAAATCTTTTGCGTAAATTTGTGATTCGTACCACGCAGACCAAACAATGCCAGCGCAAGAACAACTGAATGCACGATCAGAATGACGAGAAAGATGCCTGAAAATCCAAATCTTTCCAATATCTGGGAAGATAAAAGTGGTCCAGCAATAAATCCAGCATTCATAATTGCCAAATGAGAACCCCTAATTCTTCCTGATTCACTATCTTTAGAAAAAGATTCTAAAATAGTATCCAGTGCCACCCACGAAATACCATTGGCTATCATATACAAAACCATAAATCCTGTTCCCCAAATCGTTACTGGAAGAATTACCAAAAACACAATAGCAACAACTTTCACAATAAAAGCTGCATGAAAGATGAAACTCTTTCCAAAATGCCTAATAAGTTTATGTAGATTCAAAAGCACGACCAATATCACTCCGTAAGCAATTAAGTAGAAAATACTCACATTATCACTCTTCATTGCTTCAGAGAAATAGGTAGACATTACATAGGCAAGCATTGCCCACGAAAAACCCATGAAAAAAGATAGAAAATCGATAAGTCTAATCTTTCCAACGTCTAATTTCTCCTTGTGCTTCATTTGATTCTTTTGAATTCTTTTCATTTTTATATTTATCTATTACTTATATCATAACTCATGCATCCGAAAATCTATTTACAAACTATCACCAGCTACGGACTCAATCTTTTCACATCTCGCGGATACAAAACAGCTTCCTTAATATTACTAAGTCCTAATATTTTCTGCACAATCCTTTCACTCCCCATTCCCCAACCCCCATGAGTTGGCATTCCATACCTAAAAATCTCCAGGTAATTTTCAAATTCTTTTGGCTCCAAGCCCCTTTTCTTCATATTTTCTATTAACTTCTCAAGATTATGAATTCTTTGCCCACCAGTAGCAATTTCAACACCCCTGAAGAGCAAGTCAAAACTTTCAGTATATTGAGGATCCTCACTTGGCATAGCATAAAAAGGACGCGCCTTAGATGGATAATGTGTTAGAAAAACCAAATCACTATCATATTTCTTCTTAACCCACTCACAAATAAGTCTCTCTCCTTCTGGGTCGATATCCACACCTTCAATTTCTTT